>JALSMD010000001.1 GCA_026987855.1 Candidatus Falkowiibacteriota bacterium
GCCTCCTTGCGGTATTTGCCAATGTCCTTTTTCCTCTTTTCTCTCCACTAAAAGTATTTTATAGTTATCATCTTCTTTTTTATAAAGCAAACAAGCAATGTTGGGCCTATACAAAAAAGGTAAAATAAATTTCCATTTAAGAAACATTAAAGGAAAAATAACGGTAGCATTAAAAATTCTTTTTGCCCTTCTAGGTTGCCTAATAAGTCTCCATAGCCACTCTAATCCTATTAATCTTAAAAAACATGGCGCTCTTTTAGCTTCCCCGCTTAAAAAATCAAAACTACCGCCAACACCAATTCCTAATTTAATAAATGGAAACAATTTAAGGCTATGATATATTATCTTTTCCTGCCAAGGGGCCCCAAGTCCGGCAAATAAAATATGTGGCTTATATTTCTCTAAAAATTTAAGGTTTTGAGCTTTTTCATCTCTCTTGATGTTAAAAATTTTAAAGCTAAGATCAGGGTAATATCTTTTAATTGCTTTTTCAATTTTGTCTTTACTTGATAATCCATCTATTCTATTTAAAATAGCCACTTTTAATTTCTTAGAAGAAGCAATTTTTAGAATATCATTAGTTATATCAGCGCCGGTAATTCTTTTTAAATTTTCACTCATAACTAAGGCTGCAAATTTAAGTCCAATACCATCAGGTAATGACAAGCTGGCATTATTTAAAATATAAAAAAATTCTTCATCTTTTCTAGCTAAAAGTATAATTTCTGGATTTGGAGTAACTATATAGTGTTGTTTTTCTGAATTTAAAAATTTTTTTATTTGAATTAAAGCTTCTTTTTTGTTAATTTTGGATATTTTAACCCCTAAAATATTTATAGTTTCCATAAAGTAATTTTATTTTTCTTATATTTTTATAATAACATAACAAAAAAGAAAAATAAAAGAGAGACATTTACCACGCTTTTTTAAGAAGAAATAAATTTTCTTGAATTAAATATGCTTTTATGGTAGATTTTAAAATAAATATACTTTTAATTAAAATTATGAAAGAAGCAAAATTTTACAAAAAACTTAATGATAACAACGTGCAATGTGAATTATGTAATCATTTTTGCACAATTAAAGACAATCAAACTGGATTTTGTAGGGTCAGAAAAAATAAAAAAGGAAAATTAATATCCTTGGTTTATGGTTATCCAGTAGCCTTAAATGCAGATCCAATAGAAAAAAAGCCGCTGTTTCATTTTATGCCAGCTTCTTATACCTATTCATTAGGAACATTAGGTTGTAATTTTCGTTGTGCTAACTGCCAAAATTGGGATATTAGCCAAGCTAAAAATATAGAAAATAAAATAGATAATTTATCTTTTTATGATCCGGAAAGTATTGTAGAAGATGCTATTTATAATGAATGTGCTTCAATTTCATATACATATACCGAACCAACAATATTTACAGAATATGCCCTTGATATTATGAAATTAGCGCATTCTCGCGGGTTAAAAAATGTGTGGGTTTCTAATGGTTTTATGAGCAAGAAGTGTTTAGAAGAAATTTTACACTACCTAGATGCTATTAATATTGACCTAAAATCAATGGATGATGATTTTTATCAAAAAAATTGCGCTGCTAGATTAAAACCAGTATTAGAAAATCTTATTAGAATAAAAAAAGAGCAGATACACTTAGAAATCACTACTCTTATTATACCTACTCTTTCTGATAGTATTGATATGCTGTCTAAAATAGCTGATTTTATTGTTAATGAATTAGGGACAGATATTCCTTGGCATATCTCTAAATTTTCTCCAGAAATTTCTTGGAAATTAAAAGATTTACCGGCAACAGGCGATGATATAATTTATGAAGCATATGAGATAGGAAAAGAAGCAGGATTAAAATATATATATGTTGGCAACTTGCCCGGAGACCAAAGAGAAAATACTTATTGCCCAAAATGCGGTGAATTATGTATCCGTCGTTTTGGTTATCACATAGAAAGATTGGACAATAATGGTTTTTGTCCAAAATGTGATGCAGATTTGGATATAATTGATTAAATTAGAAATCTAGAATAATTGTTACCGGTCCATTATTAATTAAGGAAACTTCCATCATTGCGCCAAACTTACCAGTTTTTACTGGTAAGTTTTTTGTTTTAAGTAAATCAATAAATTTATTATAATAATTCTCTGCTTTTTCTGGGGAAGCTGAATTCATAAAATTTGGCCTATTGCCTTTTTTACAATCGCCATACAAAGTAAACTGAGAAACAACTAGAATCTCGCCACCAGAATTTAAAACAGATAAATTCATTTTTTGATTTTTATCCTCAAAAATTCTTAAATTTACTATTTTGTCTGCCATTTTTATTAAATTTTCTTTTTTATCATCTTTGTGTATAGCTAATAATACAAGCAGACCCTTGCCTATTTCGTTAATTATTTCGTTATCAATTTTGACACTTGCTTTTTTAACTCTTTGAATGACTGCGCGCATAAAAAGTTAAATTTAAAAATCAAAACAAAAAAACAAATCGGGGATTAAAAAAACATAAATCAAAAACAAAAAATTCATTCTCAATTCTTCGCCTGTTTCTATCTTAATTATTAAACAAATTTTCGTCCATTTCTACCCATTCGTCATCGTCCCATTTATATGCCATTAAACGGCGGGTTTTTTCTTCTCCATATACATATTCAACTTTTGTCTCAGAACCAATTCTACGAGAATACATTGTTTTTTTATCTAAAATTACAGGCTTACACACATATTCTAATCTGATTTTCCCTAAAGGTCCCTCAAATTCAATATACTCAATATCAATTCCTCCTTCTTCATCAATATGTTCTTTGCCCTCGTCTAAAACATTAAATTTATCTTTAATGTTGCCTATTATATCTTTCCATTTTTCTGGAGTCATATAGTTTTATTTAATTTTTAATAAAAGTATAACTTTTTATTATAATATATATTCTAAAAATATCTTTTTATTAAAACCGCCTCTTAATTTTTTCTTTTCTAATTTCACCTTTTTTATTTCTTCCCTATTTAATCCAAAAACATTAATCAAGTAATCAATAATCTCTAAAACATCACTAATTTCTTTTGTAAGTTCTTCCTTGTTACCATTAGTTTTTAAAAACTCTTGAGACTCTTCAACAATTTTCTTTAAAAGTTCTTTTTTATATTCTTCATCACTTAAAATTCTTATTTTATATTTTTTGCCATCTTTCTTAATTATCTCCGGGATCTTATCGCGAATTAATTTATTATATATCTTACGCATATATTGTTTTGATTTCAAAAATTCCTATAAAATCGTGGTTTTGCCGAACCTGAGCGAAGCGAGGGCGAGGCAATATCTTCCCAAAATGACAAAATCGTAAAATGGCGGAAGGGGCGGGATTCGAAGGGGCGGAAGCCCCACTCGAACTAGGTTAAGTGGTTTATGTTTTTATTTTATATTTTTAATCGTTCTATTTACAAGTTAAATTATTCACGGTTTTTTGCGCGGGTTCTCACCCACCCACTTATACATATGAATTTAAATCATACTTCACTTTGTTCGTATGATTTAAATTCATATGCGGAAGGGGCGGGATTCGAACCCGCGGTCCCGCTTTCCACGAGACACTTGCTCTCCAGGCAAGCCCGTTCAACCACTCCGGCACCCTTCCTTTGCCATTAATTGTCATTTAAATATGACTCTATTATACTCTTCATACCATCAACTTTTTTGCCCATTCTTTCAAAATCTTCAAATGGATAAGCGCCTGGCAAAGGTCTCCCGTTAATAAAATTCCCTGGTGTCCCTGTAACTCCTGCGTTTCTTCCTTCTAACATTTGCCTTTCTATTTTATCTTTATATTTTTTTGTATCTAAGCATTGATTAAATTTTACTAGATCTAGACCCAAATCTTTAGCGTCTTTTTTAAATTGTTCAACGCTTAAACGCCTAGCTTTATTGTCAGCAAAGATTTTATCATACATTTCCCAGAACTTCCCTTGTTCTGCTGCGCATTCTGAGGCTAATGCCGCGTTCATTGCGTTCGGATGAAATCTTAAAGGAAAATGCCTAAAAACGACTACTACTTTATTGCCAAAATATTCTTTAATTTGATTCACAGTATCATAAAAACGAGCACAAAATGGACATTCAAAATCATCGTAAATAATAAGCTGTACAGGCGCATCTAAGTCTCCCCAAATATGATCAGTCTCGTCAGCAGGCCGCAAACTCGGATTTGCGTCTACAGCCTTCTTTATTGCTTCTTTATTTGATTCTAAAAGTTGCTCAACTGTTCCATTCCCTTTGAGATTATTATGAGATTTATTATTCGCAATCTCGCTATTCACGCTTTCTAATGTCCTCTTCATATTTAGATAAAAATACGAAGATACTCCCAATATAAAGACAACACTTAATACGAAAATAATTATTTTTTTTGTTGTGAACATAGGATCTATATTAATAAATTATTATAAACTTGGTTTTTTGGTGTGCCACTCTGTTTCTTTTTGATATAGATAGGCGACTTTAAATATTTTTCCCTCGCCTAAACGTGGACCAATAAGCTGCATGCCAATAGGCATTTCTTCCTTGGAAAACCCAATAGGAATAGAGATTGCTGGCAAGCCAGCAAGAGAAGGGCTGGTAACAAAAATATCTTCTAGATACATCTTTAAAGGATCGTTTTGTTGTTCGCCAATACGAAAAGCAACATGAGGAGATGTTGGGGTTAATAAAATATCAACTTCTTTTAAAGCATCGTCCATTTCTTGTTTTATTCTAGTTCTTACTTTTTGCGCTTTTAGGTAATAAGCATCATAATAACCAGCGCTTAAAGCATAGGTACCAAGCATTATACGCCTTTTAACCTCAGGACCAAAACCTTCTCCTCTAGTCCTAGCATAAAGGTCAAATAAAGATTCTGAGTTTTGGGCAGAAAAACCATATCTAATTCCATCAAAACGAGCTAAATTTGAACTTATTTCAGAAGGAGTAATAATATAATAAACTGGTACAGCATATTTAGTATGAGGTAGCGTTACTTCCTTAATTTCAGCGCCATTTTTCTTTAAAACCTCAATTGCATCCTCAATTGCTCTTTTTACATCTTCATCAATACCTTCGCCAAAATATTCTTTGGGTAATCCAATTTTAAAGCCTTTTAAATCATCAACTTTATAATCATTTTCCCTTATTTCTTCACTTTTTATAGTAGTAGAATCGTATTTATCTACCCCTTGGATAGCATTTAAAACAATAACCGCATCCTCTACCGTTCTAGTAAGTGGCCCCGGGACATCTGTTGAGCTGGTCATAGCAATTAAACCAAAGCGTGAAGAGCGACCATAACTAGGTTTTAGTCCAACCACTCCACAAAAACTGGCCGGACAACGAATTGATCCGCCAGTGTCAGTCCCAAGGGCAAACA
>JALSMD010000002.1 GCA_026987855.1 Candidatus Falkowiibacteriota bacterium
TATAATTATTTCTAAAAAAAATCAATGTATTGTATTAGTCCACATCATTTTGGACACCATGTTATTTTGAATTAAATAATCCACAGGCTCTTAAATTTAGTAATGTGTCTGCACTAAACAAAAAAAATCCAAAGCACAAACTTTGGATTTTTTTTGTTTGTGGGCCGGGTTGGATTCGAACCAACGAAGGCTTACGCCAGCAGATTTACAGTCTGCCCCAGTTGACCACTTTGGTACCGACCCATTTGGAGCCGTCGAGCGGGCTCGAACCGCTGACCCCATCCTTACCATGGATGTGCTCTACCAACTGAGCTACGACGGCTTACATTTCATCTATTCTTTTTTCAAACTCTAATAATTTTTGATTTTGAGGATTGGCTTTTTTTAATTTTTCTAAAGTGTCTATAGCTAATCCTTTATCCTTTTTAATTATACTTATCTCTAATAATGTGTCAAGGTATCTAGGATTATTAGGCTCAATCTCCAGAGCCTTTTTCAGGTTTAAAATAGCTACATCAAAATCTTCCAAAGCTTGACAAGTCAAGGCTAAATCGAAATAAATAGATGGCAATTTTAATAAAATAGAATTATCACTATCTACATTGTAATCCCCTTTTGAAGTTTTAATAAAATAGTCCTGAACCTCTTTATCTGTTTCTAGCAACTTTAAAATATGTTCAAAGGTCTGTTTTGCTTCATTATAATTTTTATTCTCAAAATATAGTCTTCCTAAATTTCTAAAAGCATCAACATTTTTACTATCTAAAGCAATAATTTCTATTAACTTCTTCTCTGCTCCCTCTATATCATCCTTTTTTTTCAAATCTTCAGCTTCAACAAATAACTGAGCAATTTTTTGGTTAATATCTACTGCTTCGGGCTTTTTAATGTTTTTATATTTTTCTTTTGTTTCTACCAATTTTTCAAAAAAAGACCTCAAAATATTACGAATATTTTGAAAAAGTGGATTAAGAAGGTCCTTAATTTTATTATAATGTTTAACCAAACTTCTCTCAAAACGACTACTAATAATTTGTTCTTTAAATTTAGCTTCCTTTTCAGACTGAATGCTTTCTACATCCAAACTCGCTAGCAAAGAAAATTTTCTTCCTATAATAATGATAATAACAGAGAGGCTGATTAATATCAATATTAAAGGGATTATATTATACATAATTTTAAAATTTATTAAATAGGTTTAATCAATCCTATAAGGGGAGTCTTCTTTTTCTTCCCATCTAATTTCATCTACATCCTCTTTTTTGTTAAGGCTACGATATAATTTATCAGGCAAATTAATACACCAACCTTCTTTTTCTGATATACACTTATAACCATGCACAACGCCTGGCGGAACGATTACCATAATAGGATTATCTTCCCCTGCTAATATCCTAAAATGATAACCAAAGGTATGACTCCCTTGTCTCCTGTCCCATAAATGCAACTCAAAATTACCAGGACCAATAAAAACAAAACAATCGCTTTGGTAAATATGCTCATGAGGACCACGCGCCACACCTGGCTTGGTTACGCTAACATATGCCATTGCCGGTAAATAATCAACTTCGTCATGGCGATAAATCTCAGTAAGCCATCCTCGCTCGTCAGTATATTTATCTAATTTCTTTATAATTACTCCTTCAATCATAAAATTATAATTATGAATAAAAATAATCAATCCAAATAACTATTTTATTTCCCTAAATTCCTAAATAAAGGCATACCTGTGCTAGGATTAGTGGGAACATAAATTGTCCCCTGCCTATCTTTGAGTTCTTTTATATACAAATAATAAAGATAATTAGTGGTCAGGCTTTCATTAATAATTTTTTGAGCATCTCTTTGCCCTTCTGCTTCAATAATTTTTCTTTGTTTCTCTTTTTTTTCTTTCTCTAATAAATAATCGTATTTTTGCGCTTCTTGTTCTGCTTTTAGTTTATCTTGAATAGCCTTTGTAAGGCTGGCTGGTAAAGATACATTACGCAAAAGAACTTCTTCAACAACAATACCGCGAGGCTCAATTTCTTCCTTTAAACGCGCAAGGATCTTTTGTGATGCCTCTTGTCTTTTTTCTGAATAAATATCTTTAGCATTATATTGGGCAATAATTTCTCTGATTACACTCCTGATTGTTGGGCGAATAATCTTCTCTTTATAATCAAGACCTAATTCCCTGTAAATATCAGAGGCTGATTCTTCATTTAGATGGTATAAAACAGTAATATCTAAATCAACATTTAGACCCTCTTTTGTGAGCGCAGCAATAGAGTCAGCGCCCATTTTCTTGCCCCCGCCATGTGTGATACTCATAGTATATTCTTCTGTTCTAATGCTCATAGGAATAATTTTAGCTAAAGGATTGACAATATGGAGTCCTGAGTGCAGTTCATCATCTTTAACTTTGCCAAATAAAGTATAAACGCCTGTTTCGCCAACGCGAACCACTATAATTGAAGCATTTAGAATCAAAATCAAAGCAGCCAAAACAGCTATTCCAAAAATTATTTTTTTAGTTCTATTAATTCCCACATCAATTATATTGTTTGACATATAATTATATTTATTAATAAGCAATCTAATGATATTATAAAAAACATAAACTAAAAAGACAAGCAGACCAAATTTTGACCCAGAAATCGCCCAAAACAAAAGAATAAAAAATATTAAGCCAAAAATTTTGTGAAAATTATCTTTTGACATAAACTATATATAACGCATAATTTTTAAACCAAAAATTATAAATCAAGAAATCAGGGAATTATAAAAAAATCATTTTAATCTATAATTACCAATTCCTGATTCGTCTTATTTACTCTTTGCACGTTAATACCACTATACCAACTACTAACCAAAAAATCAATACATAACTAATATTTATATAAGCCAAGACCAAGAAAGGATGAATTAACTCTAAAATTATAGAAATAACTAAAAAAGCGCTCAAAGCATAAAATAATTCACAAGCAATAAGATAAATTATTTGGTTAGTTAATCTCATAAATATCTAAAATCATTTTTATTTTTTAACATTAATTTTTAGTGTTAAATAGCCCCTTCTTGTTTTAATAAAATCCTTTTCCTATTGCTTCCACGATTATATCCGCCAGTTTCACCACTACTACGAATAACACGATGACAAGGAATTTTTGGGTCATAATTTTTGTTAAGAATATTGCCAACTGCTCGGTAGGCATATGGTCTGCCAGCAAGACGAGCCACTTCCTTATAAGTCATTGTCTTGCCTTTTGGAATTTTTGCTACTATTTCCAAGACCTTTTTACTAAAATCAGACGACATATTACTTTAAAAATAAGCTATTGATTTAGACTTGTAAATTATTCCGATAAATATATTTTAACTTCTTTAACAATCAACTTATCGTCTATATTATCATCAACACGCAAACCCGGTATTGATATTAAAAAATTATACTTATAATTTTCACGATAAGCATGCGAAATATCAAATTCAACTTCTGACTCTTGCCAACCACCCTTTAAAAATGGCCTCTTATATTTAGCTAAAATATAATTAATTTTTTCTTGCTTTAAAATAAAGTTTTTATCAACTTTTGTAAAGCTTGGGTTAATCAAACTATCTGGCGAAAAAGCAAAAACTCCTTCGCCTCCTATAATAATTCCGTCTTTCTCAAATTTTATACTAGAAGTGGCCACAGTTGCAGAAAACTGTTTATATATTTCTTTAATTTCTAACTTTTTGTTTCCTATTTGAACGGTCTGCAAACTAAGGGGATGAGTAGTCTTTACATAAATAACAGGGCTGTCAGTATAAACCAAGAAGTCTTTATGGCCACCCTGTGCTAAATGTAAACTATTAATAAAAGATATTTTTTGTTGTGTAGTTTTTATGTTTTTAGTAATAATATCATCATTAGCTTTTATTTCAATTTTATAAACTCCTTCTGGCAAGTCTTGTACTACCAAATTTAAATTTCGCTTAATATTGTTTTGATTATTCCCAAAACTATTAAGGTGTTTGCTGTCAATTAGCCGATTGCGATAATATAGATTAAGGTCAATAGGGTCTGCTTCTTTATCCTTGTTAAGACAATCAAAAGTAAAATTAAAATTCATTGTTTCGTCTTTGATATAGGTGTAAAACTGGTAAGATCCTCTCAGAGGATAGTCAAATACTTTGATTTCATTTTGTTTTTGGTAATTAGGCAAAACATAATCCACATCTAAACTATAATTATACAAAGCTATTTGGTCTCTAGGGGGTAAATTGTTCAAAAACTCTGAAATACTTTGATAAAATTTTCTGGTACTGGAACCATTTGTGTCAGGTTTTTGTAAAAGCAACAAATTACCCTCAGTGACAGCGACCCAATTGTTAGATAGCTTATCAATTATAGCATTATCTAGTGGTTTTAAATCATAACGCCAAACTACCTTATCTACTAAAACGCCTGCCTCTATAATTGGCATCGAATTTATTTTTTGGCTTTCACGCTTATAAGTTAAAACCAATTTAGCTTTGTTAAAACGACGTGGCGTATAAAGAGAAAAATAAACGGGATCTCCAACAATAACAGCTCGTTTGGTCTTATCTTTATCAATAACAAAACTTACTCTATCCCGAGGAAATAATTCTCCAATGAAAAAACTCTTTTTGACAAAATTAGAAGTATAAATAATATGCCCTTGAGGCACAATGGCTAAATATAAAAGTAGGCTAACTACAAAAAATAAAGTTAGCCATAAAGCAACTCTTAGTTTTACTACCCAATTATTCATAATATCGTGAAGAAATAGTGGTTTGAATATTTATAGTTTGCTTATAAATATCTTGACTGTTATTTGCTATTATTTCCATTCTAACTGTAGCTCGTGGTTGTAAAGTATTGATTGCGCTAATTGTATTATCAATAATCTTAAAATCAAAACTGTTAACATTTATTTCATCAGGGGTTATATAAAATGATGTGTTATCAAAACCATCTGAAATATCATCACGAAAAATTTTTAGTCGTGAAACACCGTTACTATCATTTTCTATATAATAAGCCACGCACTCATCGTCTTTATTTTTAAAATAAAGGATGTTTTTGCCGTCATTAGTTAAAGCGCTATGATATAACTTAGAGTTGGCTGTAACCGATGGGAACCCCAAAGAGGTAATAATAGAATCACAATCTGTGTTGCTCTCTTTTGCTAATCTTATTTCCTTGCTAATTACCTCAAAAACATAACGCATGCTTTCTTGTGTGTTTTGAACAGCTACAATATTTTT
>JALSMD010000003.1 GCA_026987855.1 Candidatus Falkowiibacteriota bacterium
ACCTTTAATCCTAACTGAGACGCTTTCTTAGTAGCGATAGGATCAAATGGCGCATTAAGTCCTGGCGACCACCTATTTCCGACTATTTTTTGAAAATCAGCCCAGTTTATTTTCTTTATTTTTTTTGCGTTTTTATTTTTTCGAGGGTCTTTATCATAGACATAATTAATGTTTGATAAATTGATAATAGTTTTAACTTCATACTCTTGTGCTATCATTGCCGCTACATAATCAGTGGACCACCCCGGCTTCCATCCTCCAGCAACAATAATTTTTTCCTTTGCGGGCATATGTATTGTTGGATTTTTAATTATTTCTGGGTGAGCTATTTTTCTAAAAATAGTTCTTAAAAGATGAGCATTGAGACGAGTAGAATGAATTCCCAGCCAATCTCTGTCATCGTTGGTAACTTTTATTATTTTATCTGCGGCTTCTATATAGTTTCTGGCTGTAGCCCCTCCGCCGGCTACAAGAAAAAATTTTTTATTTTGTTTTACTTGTTTTAAAATTAGTTTTCTAAAATTTTTTAAAAATTTCCAATCAATTCCTTTTTGAGTAACAATTAGAGATCCCCCAAGAGAGATAACAAAAGTTTTGGTTCTGGGCATAATTTTAGTAGTTAAAAGTTAATTAAAAAAGGATGATTTTTAAAACCATCCTTTTTTATTTTAATATTTGTTTTAAATATTTTCCTGTCCAACTTTTTTTATTTTTTGCTACTTCTAAAGGTGTTCCCTGGGCAACTATAAAACCGCCATTATCACCGCCTTCTGGACCAAGATCAATAATCCAATCAACCGATTTAATTACATCTAGATTGTGTTCAATAATTAAAACAGTATTTCCTTTGTCTACCAATTTATTTAAAACTGATAATAAATTTTTAATGTCTTCAAAGTGAAGTCCGGTGGTTGGTTCATCTAAAATATATAAGGTTCTGCCAGTAGATTTTCTTGATAGTTCAGTGGCTAATTTAATTCGTTGTGCCTCTCCGCCAGAGAGAGTTGTTGCTGGTTGACCTAGTTTAATATAACCTAACCCGACCTCTTTTAATGTTTTTAATTTTTGTTTTATAATAGGTATGTTTTTAAATAAATTATATGCTTCTTCTACTGTCATGTTTAGAACATCAGAAATGTTTTTCCCTTTATAAAATATTTCTAACACTTCTTTGTTGTAGCGCGTTCCGTGACATACCTCACATTCAACATAGATGTCTGGCAAAAATTGCATTTCAATTTTTATCATCCCATCACCAGCACAAGCCTCACATCGCCCCCCGCTAACATTAAAAGAAAAGCGTCCTGCTTTATAACCGCGAATTTTTGCTTCTGGTAAGCTAGCAAACAATTCACGGATAGGAGTAAAGGCTCCGGTGTAGGTAGCAGGATTAGATCTGGGAGTGCGTCCTATTGGCGATTGGTCAATATTAATCACTTTATCAATGTATTCAAGACCTTCTATTTTTTTGTGTTTGCCAGGCACAGCAGTAGAGCGATAAAATTTTTGACTTAAAGCCTTTGCTAAAATGTCTGTCATTAAAGTAGATTTTCCTGATCCAGAAACACCAGTAATAGCTACGAATTTTCCTAAAGGTATGCTAACATCAATATTTTTTAGATTATGCTCAGAAGCACCAATAATTTTTAGACTTTTTCCTAATCCAGAACGATATTTATGGGGCGTAGGAATTGTCTTTTTCCCAGATAAATATTGTCCAGTTAAAGATTTGCTGTTGCGTTTTATTTGTTTAGGATTGCCAGCGGCAACTACTTTACCTCCATGTTCGCCTGCTCCTGGCCCAATATCTATAATCCAATCAGAAGCTTCCATAGTGGCCTGATCGTGTTCTACCACAATTACTGTATTGTTTAGGTCACGCAATTTTTTTAAAGTAGATATTAACTTATTATTATCTCTTTGATGAAGGCCAATTGAGGGTTCATCTAAGACATAAAGAACGCCGGTTAAACTTGATCCAATTTGGGTGGCTAAACGAATGCGTTGAGCCTCACCGCCAGAAAGAGTGTTAGCCGCCCTGTCTAGAGTTAAATAATTTAAACCAACATTGTTTAAAAATTCTAACCGAGCAATAATCTCTTTTAAAATTTGAGAAGATATTTTTTTGTCGCGTGCTGACATATTTTTTTCAGCTGTTAAGCTAGAAAAAAATTTTTGAGCTTCATCAATAGACTTTGTGCTTACATCGTGAATAGAGTAATTTTTTATTTTAACAGCCAAAAATTCAGGCTTCAACCTTTTCCCTTTACAAGTGGGACAAACAAGATGCCTCATATATTTTTCAATTTCTTTTTTAATGTATTCTGATTCTGTTTGTCGGTACCTTTTTTCTAAAATTGGAATAATGCCTTCAAATTCAGAATTAAATTCTCCCAGGACATTGCTAGTTTCATAGTTTATGTGGTAACTTTGCTCACCTGTTCCATAAAGAATAATTTGTAATTGTTTGGAAGTTAAATTTTTTAAAGGAGTATTTAAATCAAATCCATGAAATTCCCCCACTGTTCCTAATAGTTGTAAAAACCAATGTTGCGCCCCCATAACATTACGCGCTAGCGGCTTTATAGCGCCTTGGGCAATGGTTAGGTTTTTGTTTAATATTAAGTCAGGATTAATAACCAACTTGCTTCCCAAACCAGAACAATCAGGACAGGCGCCATGAGGGGAATTAAAAGAAAAGTTGCGCGGTTCAATTTCCGGCAAACTAATGCCACAGTCGGGACAGGCAAATAATTGAGAAAATATTTTTTCTTCTTTTTTTTCAGGGACCTTTATTATAACCAAACCATTAGATAGATCTAGGGCCTTTTCTGTGGCTTCATACAACCTTGCTAGATCGTCTTTATCAGAAGTAATAGTTAGCTTATCAATTACAATTTCAATGTTATGTTTTTTCTTTTTATCAATATTTAAATCACCAGCCTCTTCAATAGAGTAAATATCTCCATCAACCCTTACTCTAGAAAAACCAGCTTGTTCAATTCTTTTTAAAATATTTTTATGCTCCCCTTTCTTGTCTTTAATAATTGGAGACAGAACCAAAACATTTTGCGATAAATAATTTTTTTTAATTTGGCTTATAATTTCATCTAAGGAATATTGCTTTATTTTGCGGCCGCATTTAGGGCAGTGAGGGACACCAATCCTAGCAAATAAAAGCCGCATATAGTCATATATTTCTGTAACAGTGCCAACAGTTGACCTTGGGTTATGAGAAGCTGATTTTTGGTCAATTGAAATAGCTGGAGACAAGCCCTCAATTAGGTCTACATCAGCCTTTTCCATTAAACCAATAAATTGTCGCGCATAGGAAGACAGAGATTCAACATAACGTCTTTGTCCTTCAGCGTAAATTGTATCAAAAGCAAGACTGGATTTACCTGAGCCAGAAATGCCAGTAATAACTACCAATTTGTTGCGAGGGATTTTGACATTTATGTTTTTTAAGTTGTGAACGCGAGCACCTTTAATAATTATAAATTTATTATCACTCATATAAAAAGTTATTTGTAAACAAAATTTAATCATTATTATATAATGTTTTTTTAAAACAATCAAGATTAAAAATTTATCATTTATAACTTTAGACCTAAAAAATATAAACTAAAATTAGAGATTAGTTTAATTTGAAATTAAGAATAATTATTGTCTTTAAATTATCCTTTTGGTTTTTTATGTTTAGCTTTTTGTTGGTTAATATCCATTTTAGTTTTTTGCTAATGATTTGTTATGCGTTTTTAAATTATTGTGCTATACTTTAATTAAAAATATGATAGATTTAAGCGAAGAAAAAAGAATATTTGAGCGTGGCTTAAAGTTTGTTGGTGGCATTGATGAGGCTGGTCGGGGTCCATTAGCAGGACCAGTAGTTGCCGCTTGTGTAGTTCTAGGAAATAATTTTAAAATTGATAATAAAAAATTAAAATTAGTAAAGGACTCTAAGAAGTTGAGCCCTAAAAGAAGAGAAGAATTATTTTCTGTTATTCAAGAAGAGGTCCTTGATTTTGGTATAGGAATTTGTGATCAAGAAACTATAGATAGAATAAATGTTTTAGAAGCATCTTTTTTAGCAATGAAAAAGGCAATTAGTGCTTTGCGCCAAAAACCAGACTTTATTGTTTTAGATGG
Source organism: Candidatus Falkowiibacteriota bacterium (assembly GCA_026987855.1). Taxonomy (GTDB): domain Bacteria; phylum Patescibacteriota; class Patescibacteriia; order Patescibacteriales; family JALSMD01; genus JALSMD01. Next base: position 4,150 of record JALSMD010000003.1, read on the forward strand.
GAGATTGCCTATTCCAAACATAAGCATTCAACAAAGAGTTATTAAAGAGGCCGATAATACAGTTTTTTGTGTGGCTGCGGCCTCAATTTTAGCTAAAGTAACACGTGATAGGATTATGCTTGAAATGCATGAAAAATATCCTATGTATAGATTTGACAAACATAAAGGTTATGGCACAAAACTACATCTGGAAATGTTGGAAAAATTTGGTCCTTGTCCAATACATCGCCGTAGCTTCGCCCCAGTAAAAAAGTTTTTTAATAATAATTAAAATAAATTTATGTTAGATTGTTTATCTAGATATCAAGATAATAAGCAAATTATCAAGTCAATCCAATATTTACCAGATCAAATTCGTGATGTATTAGGACAGGCACGTTTAATCAAAATTCCAGCTGAATACAAAAGCGTATCTAGAGTAGTAGTAAATGGTATGGGTGGTTCTAATTTGGGAGCAAGGATTGTTAAGTCAGTTACCATTGACAAATTAAAAGCACCCTTAGATATAGTTCCGGGGTATGAAGTGCCTTCGTATGTTGATAAAAATACTCTTTATATCCTTTCTTCTTATTCAGGCACCACTGAAGAACCATTAAGCGTTTATAATAAGATAAAAAAAAGGGGGGCGAAAATATTAGCTATTACCTCTGGCGGAAAAATGGAGACTTTAATGCTTAAAGATAATATTCCTGGAATTATTTTTAAGCCGCGTTTTAATCCTTCTGGTCTGCCGCGTTTAGCGCTTGGATATTCTGTATTTGGGACAATGATTTTATTGGCTAAATCAGGTCTATTTTCCATTAAAATTAAAGAAATAAAAGAAATTATTAATCAACTTGAAATTAGTGATCGTCTTTTACGACCACGAATAAAAGAAAAAAATAACATTGCCAAACAAATAGCCTTAAATTTTTATAAAAAAATACCAGTTTTAGTAGGAGCTGAATTTTTAACTGGTAATTTACATGCCTGGCGAAATCAGCTTTGTGAGACTAGTAAAAACTTCGCTCTCTATTTGACTTTACCTGACCTTAATCATTTTG
>JALSMD010000004.1 GCA_026987855.1 Candidatus Falkowiibacteriota bacterium
TGGTGATTGGAATAGCAGGAATCATTATTGTATATTCCGCAGGAGAAGGAATTAAAAGTCTGGTAATAGGACAAATAGAATCATTCGGAACAGATATAATTGAAACAGAAGTTAGAATTCCATCTAACAAAAAAGGAACAGCAAAAGAAATGCAATCAGGCGCGTCTATGGTTATGGGTGTACAAATCACAACTTTGACATTAGATGATATGGAAGCTATAAAAAAGATACCCAATATTAAAAATGGTTATGGGGGAATTATGAGTCAAGAACAAGTAAGTTATGGTAATGAATTTAGAAAAGCGTATCTTTTGGGGGTAAGCGCTAGTTTTATTGACATTGATAAAAGTGAAATTGATTATGGCCGTTTTTTTACAGAGAAAGAAGATAGAAATTTAGAATCAGTAGTAGTATTAGGGTCAAAAATAAAAGAAAAATTATTTGGAGATTCATATCCAATTGGTAAATATATTAAAATTCGTAAATCAAAATATAGGGTTATAGGAGTAATGAAAGAAAGGGGTGCTATAATGACTATGGATTTGGATGATTATATTTATGTCCCTGTCCGCACTTTACAAAAAAGAATTATGGGCATAGATCACATTCTTTATATGGTCCATCAACTTAAAAATGCTGATTTAGCTAAAGATACTGCCGAGGAAGCAAAAATCATTTTAAGACAAAGACACAATATTACCGATCCAGACAAAGATGATTTTAGAATAGTCACAATGACAGAAATGATTGATACATTAAATGTAATTACAAATGTTATTAACATTTTGCTTTTAGCTATTATTGTTATATCTCTAATAGTTGGAGGAATTGGCATTATGAATATTATGTATGTTGTAATTAGCGAGAGAACATCAGAAATAGGATTACGTAAAGCCGTTGGGGCTACTTACTATAATATTATAAATCAATTTTTGCTAGAATCTGTTCTAATCACTATTATTAGTTGTGTTATTGGTATTATAATTGGAGTCGTTATTTCCTTTTCAATTTCCATGGCAGCAAAATCATCTGGACTTGACTGGGCTTTTGTTATTCCATTAAAATCGCTATGGGTGTCTATGTTTTTCTCAATATTTGCCGGAATTGTTTTTGGCATCTATCCTGCACGCAAGGCGGCTAGATTAAATCCTATTGAAGCTCTCCGCAAGGAATAAGAGTTGTTGACTTTTGTTTTTTGATTTGTTATATTGTTTATGTAAAAAGTAGATAATTTTTTAAGAAGGCGTTAATCCTTCTTTATTTATGTCCCATAAATTAAATACTGACAACAACTGGTTAGTCCCAGCATTATTTATGTTAGGCAAGTTTGCAGGTTTAATTGTTTTTCCTGTAATGGTAGGGGTAATTATAGGAATATATTTAGATATAAAATACAAAACAGATCCTTGGTTGTTTATAATTTCAGTCGGAATTTCTTTCGTTTTTTCAATTATTGGATTAAGTATTAACACCTTTAAAGAATTTAGAAAAATAGAAAAACAGATTAAAGAACAAAGGGAAAAATAAAGTTATATCATATGACTGGAACGAGCCACAATATTCAGCAAGAAATTGAACACACTCATAGTTTAACTGCAGAACCAATTTTTTATATTGGTAATTTTGCTATCACTAATTCTTTGTTAAATTCTTGGTTAGTAGTAATTATTATTATTATTATTAGTTTAAAAATTAAACGCAACATTCAAATAATCCCAGGTAAATTACAAAATTTTTTTGAAGCTATTATTGAATTCTTTTTAGAGTTTTTTGACTCTATAACAGGATCAAGGGAAAAATCTTTAAAGTTTTTCCCTTTTATTTTTGCATTTTTCTTGTTTATTGTATTGTCAAATTGGATGGGATTATTGCCAGGAGTAGGATCTATTGGCAAGGTTATAGAAGAAAATGGTCATTTGGTTTTTGTGCCATTCTTTAGAGGAGGCACAGCTGACTTAAACAGCACTCTTGCTCTCGCTATTATTGGTGTAGTGACTAGTCATATTGTAGGAGTGGCTAGCATAGGAATTTGGAATCATTTAAATAAATTTATCAATATAAAAGCAATCTTGGAAATTCCCAGAAAAATCAAGGAAGATAAAACAGTGATAATGGTAAACCCAATAAAGGCTCTAGCAAGTCTACTAGAAATAATTACAGAAATTGCTAAGGTAGTAAGCCTGTCTTTTCGTCTTTTTGGTAATATTTTTGCTGGGGAAGTTCTTTTAGCATCAATGGCTGCAATTTTAGCTTTCGGTTTACCTATTCCGTTTATGTTTTTGGAGGTATTAGTTGGTTTTGTGCAGGCTCTTGTATTTGCGTTATTAGTCCTTTCATATTTGGTAATGAGCACTGAAAAACATTAATTTAATTATAATTAATAAATAAATTTAAATTTATGGAAAACATGATGGAAGGTATTGCTTTAGCTAAAGCTTTAGCTATTGGTATTGGCGCTATTGGTCCTGGTATTGGTGTTGGTTTTATAGGCGCTAAAGCCTTAGAGGCAATTGGTCGCAACCCAGAAGCATCTGGAAAAATTTTGGCCACCATGATTCTAGCTATTGCTTTTGCTGAAGCTATTGCCATTTACGCCTTAGTAATTGCTTTCAGCATTCATTAACAATCTTATTAACTGCCCCGAAAATTTTCGGGGCAGAAATAAGATTGTTATATGCTTAATCATAAAAAAGAAAAATATGGATACAATTTTAGAAACTTTTCATATTGATGTTAAATTACTGTTAGCGCAAACCGTTAATTTTGCTATAGTTTTTTCTGTTATTTACTACTTTGTAGTAAAACCATTAACTAAAATAATGAAAGAAAGAGAAGAAAAAATAAAACAAGGACTAGATAATGCTAAAAAAATAGAAAAGGAATTAGAAAAGATTAAAAAAGATTATGAAAAAACAATGGCTGAAGCTAGAAAAAAAGCCAATTTAATTATAGAAGAAGCTCACAAGAAAGCCGAGACCAAAAAGAAAGAAATTATCCAAAAAACAAAAGAAGAAATAGGCCAAATCATCAACACTGAAAAAGAAAAAATTAGGGAAGAAAAAGCGAAAATACTAAAAGAAATTAAGCAAGAGGTAGCTGATTTAATAATTTTAGGTATAGAAAAAATATTAGAAGAAAAAATAGATACAAAAAAGGAAAAAGAACTAATTAAAAAAATGTTAAAATTATAATTATATGAAAATTACGTCGACACAATATGCAAAAGCTTTATTTGAACTTACCTATAACCAAAAAGAAGAGGAAATTAAACCTGTTCTAGATAATTTTATCAAAATATTAACTAAAAATAATGATCTTAACAAAATAGATGATATTATAAAAGAGTTTTCTAATATTTGGGATCAAAAGGAAGGTAAAGTAAGGGTTGAAATTATTAGTGCTAGACCTTTAAATGAAGATATATTAAATTTAGTAAAAGAATATTTATCCCAAAAAATTGAAGCTAAAACTTTTGAGATTCAACACAAAATAGATAAAAAAATTCTGGGAGGAGTTATTATTAAATTAAAAGATAAAATTTTAGATGCTAGTTTAACTAACTGTTTAAATAGGTTAAAAGAACACATTCAATAAATTAATAAATAATTTAATCAAGTATATGTCTTCCACTAAAGATTTCATTGTAGAACAGCTAAAAAAACAAATCAAAGAATTTAAAACAGAAATTAAGGAGCAAACCATTGGTCGTGTTATTAAAATAGGTGATGGTATTGCTCAGATTTCGGGTCTTTCAGATGTAATGATGTCTGAAATGCTCGAATTTTCTTCTCAAGATGGAGAAAAAGTTTATGGAGTTGCCTTGAACCTAGAAGAAGATAAAGTGGGCGCAATTATTTTGGGGGATTACAAACATATTAAAGAAGGCGATCAAGTTGTTTCTTTAAAAAGAATATTAGAGGTACCAGTGGGTGATACATTAGTAGGAAGGGTAGTAAACCCATTAGGACAACCTCTTGACGGTAAAGGAGAGATAGAAACAGATAAATTCTATCCCGTAGAAAAAATAGCCCCCGGAGTTATTACTAGAGAATCAGTAAGCGAACCAGTACAAACTGGGATTAAGGCAATAGATGCTATGATTCCTATTGGGCGTGGTCAACGTGAACTTATTATCGGTGATAGGCAAATTGGTAAGACAGCTATTGCCATTGATACTATTATCAATCAAAAGGGGCAAAATATGAAATGTATTTATGTCGCTATTGGTCAAAAAAAATCAAAGGTAGCTAATATTGTAGCTAAATTAGAAGAATTTGGAGCAATGGAATATACTACCGTAGTTTTAGCTGGTGCTTCCGATCCTGCTTCATTTTTGTATATTGCTCCTTATGCCGGATGTGCTATGGCTGAATATTTTCTTGATAAAGGAGAAGATGTTTTAATAATTTATGATGATTTAAGTAAACATGCGGCGGCCTATCGTGAAATTTCATTGCTTCTTAGAAGGCCACCGGGACGTGAAGCATATCCAGGAGATGTTTTTTATCTTCATTCTCGTTTGTTAGAACGGGCCTGTAAATTAAACAAAGAATATGGTGGTGGTTCAATTACCGCTTTACCAATAATTGAAACGCAAGCCGGGGATGTTTCTGCTTACATTCCCACTAACGTCATTTCAATTACTGATGGACAAATTTATCTTGAGCCAGATTTGTTTTATCAGGGAAATCGCCCAGCTGTAAATGCTGGTTTATCAGTATCTCGCGTGGGTAGCGCTGCCCAAATTAAAGCAATGAAAAAGGTAGCTGGTAAAATGAGATTAGAGGCAGCTCAATATCGTGAATTAGCAGCTTTTGCTCAATTTGGCTCTGATTTAGACGAGGAAACTAAAGCCAAATTAGAAAGAGGAAAAAGACTAATGGAAATTTTTAAACAAGACCAATATTCTCCTATCCCGGTAGCAAACCAAGTTTTAATCTTCT
>JALSMD010000005.1 GCA_026987855.1 Candidatus Falkowiibacteriota bacterium
ATTTTCCCAAAAAAAATAATCCGCAAATTTTTAGAGCACTTTAGAATAAAATATCATTAGAGAAAAAATATTGGAAACATTTTAAATTAAAAAAGACTTTTATTTACTAGACAAAGCGAGTAATAATCTAAAAAACATTTAAAAAAGAGCTCCTTTAAAAGGAGCTCTTTTTATTAAATATAAATTTAAAATTAAAACAACCAACCAAATAAGAATCCTATTAGACCATTACTTTTTTCTTCCTTATCAGCTAACTGTTTTAATCTTATTTGTTCCTGTTCAATAGTTTGAATTTCTTCTTTTAACATTTCTTTTATTTGTTCATCACAATCAGTACATTCTTGATAAACTTTTTTTAGCTCTTGAATTCTTTTTCTGTTTTGTTGTACCTCACGTTTAATTTCTGCAGCTGCTTTTTTGTCTCCTCCTACAAAAAATCTAATAATGCGATTACGGTTTTGAATTTTCTTTTCAGCCATGATAGTAGCTTTTACAGAACTATCTAGCTGTTTAGCTATTTCTGCCGCTTTTGGTCCTAATTTTTCTCCTAAGAAATTTTGCATACCAAAAATGGTTTGAGCGGCTAGTTTTACTCTATATTGATGTTGATAAATATTTTTTTCTTTGTTGTTTTTATTGCGTAAAGAAGCTTTTAACTCTTTTGCTTTTTCATTGACCATTTTTTTAAATTCTTCTGGAGTTTTTGTCATTACCTTTAATTGTTCTTGTAATTTTAATTGCTGTTCTTCTCCTTGATTCTTTGTTTTGGTTTCTTGTCTGGTTTGGATAGTTTTTTGAGCATCAGGGTTTTTGCTTTGAAAATTTTCTTTGCCCTGAGCTTTCTCTTTTTCTTGGTCGGCTTGTTTTGGTTTAACAGAAGTTTGTCTTTGAATAACAGGATTTTCCTCTGGGCTTTGACTTTTTTCTTTAGAGGAAGCTGCTTGGGTCGCCATAGCTCCTGCCATAAAAATGATTAAAGTGGCTACTAATGTTTTTTTATGCATATTTTTTGACTCCTTCCTAAAAATTATTTATTTTTAGGAAAAGAGCATTAATTTTTATATCAACGGATCTCTTTTTTTATATTATATAACTTTTTCCAAAAAATAGCAATTCTTCCGCCTTCTTATTAGATTTTTTCGCTTCTGCTTGATAGTATAAACATAAAACAAAAAGAGCCAAAACCTAAATGGCTCTTTTTGTTTTTAAGATATCCTAATATAATTTCAGAAATTATTTAGTAAGCATTTTTAATAATTCTGGGTTTATTTTGCTAGGGTCTATATTTTCTACACCACCAACATTAAGACCTGACTTTAGGTTTAATAATTCTTGATATTGAGCAAAAACATCTTTAAGTAATGGTGGCAAATAGATAATACCCAAAATAATAGGAACAATTATTAAGACTAATTTTAAAAATCCAATAATCTGGGAAAATATAATATATCTCCTTATATATTTAGTCATTTTATGAATTTCTTTAGTTAGTTTTAAATTTTCCTCTAAAAGATTCTTAATGTCATTCTCCATATTTTTATTTTAATTATTATTTAGCCACGTAATTCACATAATTTTACATATTTATTGCCAATATTTTTCATTTCTAGTAATTCTTCTTCAGAATAAGATGGTATTCCTTCAAAATTTTTATTAACTAGCTGGGTATCTGAACGAAATTGCTGTAAATACCATTTTTCTGCGCCATTGATAGTTTTTCCTATATTTTCTATATCATCTTTGTTTAGTAATTGAGGAACAATAGTAGTTCTAAATTCATAGGCAACATAACCTTTCATTAATAAATGAATGCTTTCCATAATTCTTTCCATATCTGGCTGAACTCCAGTCACTAAATCATATTTATGTAATGGGGCCTTAATATCCATTGCAATATAATCAATTATTTTATCTTTGATCAAACTATCTATTAGTTGTGGATTTGTCCCATTGGTATCTAACTTTACTTTAAATCCTATCTCTCTCATTTTTATTATAAACTCAGGCAAATCTGTATGAAGTGTTGGTTCACCGCCAGTAATAACTACGGCATCCAATTTCCCTATACGTTTTTTAAGAAAATCAAGAAGATCATCCTCCTTGATTATGGGATGATCTTCTTGATTTCTATCGCCTGTGCTAGGCCAGACAAGCATGGGGTTATAACAAAAATGACAACGAAAATTACAATTTTTAGTAAAAATTACTGCTGCTAAATGTCCAGGATAATCAATTAAACTAAATTTTTCTAAGCCGCCTATAATCATATTATATTAATAGGACTCTCTTAACTGCTTATCAAAAGTTTTTCTGTCATTAAATTCACTCTTCTTACCTTTATTCCAATTTTTTACCGGAGTAAGCCAACCTACTACCCGGCTATAAACAATACATTCTTGTCTTTGTGTTTGTTTTGGAGACATATTTATTAAACTTAATTATTAATTATTTTTGTATTTATTGTAGTATTTTCTTCTTCTTTTATATAACCAATTTCAGCATCACATTTAGGACAATATTTATGTTCTCCAGGCAAATATCCATGTTTAGGACAAATAGAAAATGTAGGTGTAATAGTAAAATAAGGTAGATGGTAGTTTTCAGCGATTTTCTTTATTAACCTTTTACAAGCTTCTGGATCGCTAATACGCTCTCCAATAAATCCATGTAATACAGTTCCTCCTGTATACTTAGTTTGTAATTCATCTTGCAAATCAAGGGCCTCAAAAATGTCATCAGTAAAATTAACTGGCAAGTGAGATGAGTTTGTATAATACGGATCCGCCCCTCTCTCTTTAACAGCCTCATCATTGGCTACTATGATATCTGGATATAATTCTTTATCTTTCTTGGCAAAACGATAAGTGGCGCCTTCCGCAGGAGAAGCTTCTAAGTTATATAAATTATTTGTTTCATTTTGATAATCCATCAACCTCTCCCTCATCCAATCTAATACTTCTAAAGCAAATTTTCTGCCACTATATGTAGTAATATCTTGACCAATAAAGTTGATTAAAGCTTCATTCATCCCATTAATTCCAATTGTGCTAAAATGATTCTTCCAATAAGAGCCAAAACGTTTTTTAATATCTGATAAATAATATTTTGAATAAGGATAAAGACCGCCTTCGGTTAATTTTTCTATAATTTTTCGTTTAATTTCTAAACTTTCTTTAGCCAAATCCATCAATCTGTATAACCTTTCCTTAAAATCGTCTTTATTTTTTGATAAATAACCAATGCGTGCTAAATTAATAGTTACTACTCCCAAGCTGCCAGTTAGAGGGTTAGCTCCAAATAAGCCGCCTCCTCTTTTTCTTAATTCTCTATTATCAAGACGCAAGCGACAACACATACTGCGCGCGTCATCTCTACTCATATCAGAATTGATAAAATTAGAAAAATATGGAATGCCATATTTTGCTGTCATTTCCCAAACAGGTTTTAAGCATTCGCGGTTCCAATCAAAATTTTTGTCAATGTTATAAGTGGGTATAGGAAAAGCAAACACTCTGCCACTCGCATCACCTTCAATCATTACTTCTGCAAAAGCCTTATTAAAAATATCCATCTCCTCCTGAAAGTCTTTATATTTCTCTGGCATTATCTGACCACCAATAATTACATTTTCTTCTCCCATTTGTTCTGAAGGAATTACATCTAACGTAACATTAGTAAATGGTGTCTGAAAACCGACACGAGTGGGAACATTTACATTAAACATAAACTCCTGTAAACATTGCTTTACCTCTTTATACGACAAATTATCATAACGAATAAAAGGAGCTAAATAAGTATCAAAATTAGCAAAGGCTTGAGCGCCTGCTGCTTCGCCTTGCAAGGTATAAAGAAAATTGACAATTTGTCCTAAAGCGCTGCGAAAATGTTTTGGGGGTTTGCTTTGAACTTTATCTTTCACGCCGCCAAAGCCCTTTATTAAGAGATCACGCAAATCCCAGCCACAACAATAAGGAGCTAACATTCCCAAGTCATGGATATGAAAATCCGCGTTAATGTGAGCTTCTCTAATTTCTTTTGGATATAACTTATTAAGCCAATAACGAGCAGAAACAGAAGAAGCAATATAATTATTGAGTCCCTGAACAGAAAAGCTCATATTACTATTTTCATTTAATCTCCAATCAAGCTTTCCCAAATAATCTTCAACAAGTTTATCTTCATTAAGAGCTTTTATATCACGTAATTGTCTGCGTTGGTCTCTATACAATATGTAAGCTTTTGCTATTTCAATTTCTTTATTTTTTATTAAAACTCCTTCTACAATATCCTGAATTTCTTCAACTGCTGGAATACTTCTTGAATGAAATTTTTTATTTAACTCTTTAACAACTTGTTCGCTTAATTTTTTGGCTAGTTCTTTATCATCACCTCCGACCGCTTTGATTGCTTTAAAAATAGCGTTTGTAATCTTGTCTTGGTTAAAATCTACGATCTCTCCAGACCGTTTAATAATTTTTTTAATAGTATTATCTTTTTTATTTGGCATGGGGATTAAAGTTAATTTTTATATTATATTTTCTGTTTTCTCTTCTTAAGTAATTTATTTAGTTCTCTTTGAAAAGTATGAACATCTTTAAAAGATTCATAAACGCTAGCAAAACGTATATAAGCAACCTGATCAACCTTTTTTAAGTTTTTCATCACTATTTTTCCTACCTGTTTAGAGGTTATCTCGTTCTTTTTCAACTTTTGTAAATCTCTTTCAATAGCATTAACTAATTTTTTAAACTTTTCTTCTGTAATTGGTCTCTTTTCTAATGATTTTTTTAAGCCATTTATTAACTTTTCTCTGCTATATGCTTCTCTCCTACCATCTCTTTTAACAATAATTAAATCTAAAATTTCTATTCCTTCGTATGTAGAAAACCTAAAACCACATTTCAGACATTCTCTTCTGCGCCTAATAGAAAAACCATCATTAGAGGCTCTAGAATCAACTACTTTCGTATCATCATGATAACAGATTGGACATTTCATAAACAAAAAAACACCTAGTTATTTAAACCAAAAAATTTATAAAATATTCTAAGTGTTTTTAAAACAACACTATATATTGTGTATCTAATCTTTATTTAACTACTATATATTGTATCTATTTATATAATAGCATTTTTAATAAAAAAGTCAATATCCCTAATCTTATTTAATTTTACAACAAATTTTTTAAAAAGCTACTTAGATATGTTTAGCTATACAAAAAAAGAAAAAAATCTGTGGATAAGTAATATCAGAAAGCTTAAAGGCACAAATAAGTTCTAACTTTTATATATCTATGTATTATGTGCTATAAATAGTGGTTTTTATATAATTATAAGTTTCATCTCCTATATCTCAAAGCGTTAGAAATTGTTAAGTCGTCAGCATACTCTAAATCACTGCCACTAGGTAAGCCCCTTGCCAAGCGAGTAGTTTTAATTTTATAAGGAGAGATAATTTTTTCTAAATACATAGCTGTGGTCTCTCCTTCAATAGTTGGACTTAAAGCCAATATTATTTCCTTAATCTTCTCTTCTTTAAAGCGTAAAAGTAGTTGTTTAATGGTTAAGTTGTCTGGTTTTATATCTTCCAGAGAATTTAAAACACCCCCTAACACATGATAAAGTCCATTATATTGTCTGGTATTTTCAATGGCTAACATATCACGTGTATTAGCTACTATACATATAATATTTTGGTTTCTTTTAGGGTCAGAGCAAATATCGCAAAATTTTGTACTAGAAACAGAACAACATCTTTGGCATATCTTAATGCCGCGCTTTAAATCTTGAATTGCCTTAGCAAAAAGTTCTAATTCTTTGTTGGGCTGATTTAATAAATAAAAAACATACCTTTCAGCAGTCTTTGGCCCAACACTAGGCAGTTTAGTAAAATAATCAATTAAATTTTGAATAGAATTAGGATAATTCATACACAAATTAAGCACCAAATCCAGGCAAGCCCCCTAGTTGCTGGATCTTAGTTGCTGCCACTCTTTGCGCTTTTTGGACAGCATCATTAAAACAATCTGTTAATATTTCTTCCAATTTTTCTTTGGATAATTCTTCGTTAATAGTTAAAGATTTTATCTTAAAACTGCCATCCATCTCAATTCTTACACCCTTTTTTTCAACAGTAATTATTTCTTCTGCCAAAGCATTTTGAATCGTCTTTGCTTGATTTCTTAACTCCTTAAATTGTTTTAATTTGTTGAACATAATTTTAATTTTAATTATTAACTTTTAAACAAATTTAAATAGTTTTAAAATTCTGGTGGCTCTTCTAGCCCGCTGCGATCCAAATTTTTAAAACTAACAGTTCCTTCATCAAAAAACAATTCAACTTTACCTGTGGGTCCATTTCTATGTTTAGCTATATAAATCTCTGCTAAATTTCTTTCATACTCACTTAAATCTTCTTTATTATATCCTCTATCAGCAGCTTTACGATAAATAAACATAACCACATCGGCGTCTTGCTCAATAGAACCAGATTCACGTAAATGCGATAATTTGGGGATTGCTGGCTTGCTTTGTTCAACATTACGTGATAACTGCGACAAAGCAATTAAAGGGATATTTAACTCGCGCGCCAAACCCTTTAAGCCTCTAGTAATTTCGGCTATTTCTTGAACACGATTATCTCCATACTTACCCCTCCCTTCCATCAATTGTAAATAGTCAATGATTATCAAATCCAAACCCCTCTCCATTTGTAAGCGGCGGGCTTTAGTTCTAATTTCCATTACCGAGGCATTGGGAGTATCATCTATATAAATATTAGATTCTGAAAGCCGTCCCATGGCTTCTCCTATGCGAGAAAAATCATTGTCTTCTTCTTTATCTGACAATCTTCCTGTTCTCATCTTCCAAAGACTAACGTTAGCTTGAGCACACAAAATTCTATCTACCAACTGTTCTTTGCTCATCTCTAAAGAAAAAATGCCAACACTTTTTCTGGTCTTAATAGCTGTCTGTCTAGCAATATCCAAAGCTAAAGAGGTTTTACCCACGCTAGGACGTGCTGCTAAAATTATTAAATCTGACTTTTGTAAGCCTCCTAAAATATTATCTAGATCTACAAAGCCAGTCGGCAATCCTCTTAATTGGCCACTCTGTTTATGTAATTCGTCAATACGTTCGAACGCTTCTGTTAATAAATGGTCAATTGGCAAAAAAATATTTTTTAAATATTTTTGTGATACGCTAAACAATTTTTGTTCAGCTTTATCTAAAATATTATCTACATCCTCATCTTCTTTATATCCTAGCTCTACTATTTCGTTAGCGGCGTTAATTAAACGGCGGTAGGTAGCTTTACGTTTTACAATGTGAGCGGCCTGGACTACTTGAGAAGAAGTAGCTACCATATTAGACAGAGAAGCCAAATAAGTTCTGCCGCCAATTTTGTCCAATAGTTTCTTCTCTTTTAAACGATTGGTTAAACACAAAATATCAATTGGTTCATGTTTGGCATACAATTCTTTCATTATCTCATAGATAATTCTGTGAGCGTCTTTATAAAAATCATCTTCATTGATAATATCTGCTATTTTGATAATAGCGTTTTTGTCAATCAATAGACTACCTAGCAATATTTGTTCTGCTTCAATATTTTGCGGCGGAATTTTTTCTTTTATTTCTTCTGTCATACTTTTATATTAATCTAGTTAAATAAAAAAATCAAGAAAAATTTATTAACTTTTCATTAACTATTTATACACAAAAAGCCCCCATAAAAAGGGACTTTTTGTGTATTATTTTTTTCTTATATCTCTTTTTAATTAGTGTTTTCTACACTATTTTCTTCTGTAGAAGTAGCACTGTTACTTTCTTCTGTGTTCTCATTAGTCTCTTCCTCTACCACTATTTCTTCTTCTGTGTCAGTAGTCGTATCTTTATCATCAACAACTATTTCGCTTACAAGCTCATTAATATCATCTAAAGGAGTGTCTAAAGAATCTTCAATTTCAGGCAATGAGCTAACTACTACAATTTTATCGGCAATAATAATTTTTTCATTTTCCTCTTCTCTCATTATTCCTCTAACTCTTACTTTATCTCCTATTTTAATGTCACTTAAAGAAGCCTCGTTATTTACCCCTACTATAATCTTTGTATCATCAGTAATTTTTACTTTAACCGTCACTGTTTCTCCTCTTCGGATTAGGTCTCCTAACTTTATTCCCGCATGTCTAATACGTTCAATCTTTACTTTTTTATTTCTAATTCTACGAATAAATTTACCAACTTTATCCGGCGCTAAATTTCTGATCCTTTCTTGTAAAGTATTTCTAAGTTGTATTGACTGAAAATGATTTTTAATTCTAGATTTAATTCTAGCTAACACTGAATTATTAGCAACACTTCCTGTTGTTGTACCCAACAACTGAGCATTAACTGCGCAATTAGAACATTCTTGTAATTTCTGTTTTAGTTGTTTGCGCATTATATGTCTGATTGGGGTCCAATCTACTAATAAATAATTTTCTTCTGAGTTTATCTCTTTTACAATGCCGGGATATCCTCTTAAAGTCGTTTTCCAAACAGAATTATTTTTTATTACCTTAGCATCAACAGTGCCGTCGTCATTAACGCGTCCCACGATCATCAACTCGTCGCCAATAGCAAATTCATCAAGAGTGGTTATGCCAAAATATTTTCTTACCAATCTTGTATCTTCGGTAACATTAACTGTCACTAATGTGCCCTCTGTTCCTATTAAGTTATTAACATCGTTTGCTCTTAATCCTGGGGTTTTTTCAATTTTTACTTGGATGGTTGTAGGAATAACAGTGCTATCCATTCGTACTAAAGTAGCGCGTGGAGTAAAAGTTCTAATTTTCATAAATAAATTTTTGCCTCTTCTCAAAACTACCACAATTTTAGCTAAAGGCAATTCACCCTCTCTAACCAGTAAACGAGCTCTAATTCTATCGTTAATTTGCAAATCATCTACGCTAGCTGGATTTTTTAAACCAGCAACAAAATGTGTGTTTTCATCGTATTTAAAAGTATGTTCTTGATTCATCCATTGATAAGTAATTTCTTGTTTTTCTTTGTCAATTTTAGTAATCCAACCATTAGCGCCTAAATTGCTGCGCAAAGAAATAGAAAGATTAATCAAAATGGTTGCTTCAATGTTTCCTGTGTTCTCGTTTTTTACGCCAATTACTCTGATTTGATCCCCTGGTATCCAATCAGATAATTTTGTTTCTTGTCCTCTTCTTTGGCCTAAAATAGTATCATTGCTTACACTAACTGTATAATCATGTTGAGTAGCATTGTCCCTAATAATTAAGTTTGTAGGAATATCTGTTGATCCTACCTCAATCAACATGCCAGCAAAATTAACCTCATTAGTAGCCTCATATAATTTTGATTCGTCGTTAACATCTACGCAAGCAAAATTATAAGACACATCTACACCTGCTGCTTCAGCCGCTTCCACAGAGTCATAGGTGTTACCATCAATTCCGCAGACAGCAGCCTGAACAGACAGGGCAGATAAGGAGATAACTAAAACCATTAAAACAAATATGGCTTTTTTAAACATATTTTTGGTTTTTAATAATTAATTAATAATAATTAGTATAATCCCTTAAATTGCTGTTCAACCATTGCTTTTGATTGGGGATCTTGTAACACATTTAACAATCTTTTAACCATAGACTTGGCTTTTTCTGTCTTGCCTGTTTTTTGGTAAAGCAGAGCTAAACTATATAAAGAATTAGCATGATTTTTGTTATGAGAAAGAATTCCTAAGAAAATTTGCTCCGCTCTGCGTAAATCATCATTAAATTCTATTTGACCACTTTTTATTTTGTTTGGTTTAACACTTAATTCTTCGTTGACAACTTCTTCCCCGTTAGCATTAGCCGCAGCCTCAATTTCATTTTCTGTTATCTTTTTAGTTGCATCTTGCTCTATACTAGATTGAGAAACCCCCCTATTAAAATAAAGTCTACCTAATTCAAAAAAATAATCTAAATTATTACTTGAAAAAACAGTAGCATTTTTTAGTTCATCAATTGCTTTATTAAGATCATTCAATTTTTCATAAGCAATTGCCTTACCATAATAGGCTGAAGCTAAATCGTTCTTTTTCTCAAGAGCCTCATCATATTTTTTAATAGCTTCTTTAATATAATACTCTTTTTCAGAAGCATCTTGTTCTGAATTGGCTCTAGCCATATTAATGAGAGCTATCCTTAAATAAGGAGTAGGATTATTAGGATCTAATTCAATTTCTTTATTATAATATTTTTCTGCCCACTCTAAAGCTCCCCTAGTATAAAAAGAGGCGTTTTCATAAATTAAACCAAGAGCTTCATTGTTTTTTGCTTTATTAGGGGAAATTTCTACTGCCTTTTTGCCATTTTCAATTGCTAAGCCTAAATTATTCTGTACGGCGGTTTGATCTTTATTGCTAATTGCCGCCTTGTTAGCTAAAGCCATATAATTGTTGGCTAGATCAATATAATAATTATCCTGATAAGATGCCAGCTGTACTGCTTTATTTAAATTTTCAATTTTCTTATTAATATTATCAATATCTAGTGCTTCTTTAACATAAACATCAGCCAAATAAAGCTTTAATCCCATAGTAAATAAAATAACTACGCCAGCACTAACACACAAAAAAATAGCAGCCAAAGCCAAAGCATATTTAGGGGAAGTCCTAAAAGACAAAGTAAGGGTTTCAAATCTTTCTGGATAAGAAATAATACCGACTACTACAGTTAAAATAGCTAATAAAACATACATTAAAATTAAGGAGTTGCTAAAAGAAAATAAGAAAGACAAAATTACTGCAGCTGCTGATCCAGCAAACAAGGCAAGCGCAATAGAATGAATTTCTTTCTTGTCGGTTTTAATAAGAGAGAGGAAACTGATGGAAGCGCCTACTAACAAAAGGACGACAAAAGCTAGAGTTCCTAAAATTCCCACTGTTGCTAAAAGTTCATAAAGAATGCCTGATGCGCTGTCAAAACGAACATTCCATAATGGAGATAAATTAAAATCTAAACTTTTGTACTTGGAAAAATCATAATAAAAAGTAGACGGGCCTGAACCAAAGAATGGATCATGTTTAATGCTTTCTTTAGCAATATTCCAAGATGCCTTCCTAGAAAGACTAACCTCAGCAGGTAAATTTAAATTAGTTATATTAAAATTACCTAAAACCAATAATACGATAAGCAACAAAAAAGAGGCAATTGGGATTACTAAATTATTGCTGCTAATTTTGATAACCTTAGATAAGAAAAACATTAAAATTATTACAGCGCTAACAATAGCGGCTGGCCAAAAAGTAAATCCATTTAATAAGGCTAAGACCACAAAACCAGCAATAGCAGCTATGCCTAATAATATTTTCAAAATAATGGCAAAGCCTTTGCTAAGGCGGGGATGAATTTCTTTAATCTGCGCAATAGCGACAATTAACAAAGGCAAGGTAATTAAAATAAACATTGTCAAAGAAGAAAGTGAACCTAAAGGGTTAAAACTAATGCTCTTAGTAAAAACAAAAGGTAATACAAAAATCTTTTTAAGTTGCAATAAAGTAAAAATATAAATAATAGCGCTTGAAAAAGTAAAACACCAGAAAGCAATTTTAATCTTTTTGCTATTTAAGTTATTAACTGCTAAATAATAAAACAAAGTAAAAAGATATAAAGCAGCTATACCCTTAGCAGAACTTCCATAAACTCCGATAATGCTGTCTTTAGTGTCAATAGACAAAAAAGCCGATAAAGTAAAAACAGCCAATAAAATTAAAATTGGCATATCCAAAGGAGTTTTTTTGAGTCTTAATTCTCCAACAACAACCCCCTTGGTAACCCAAGCTACCACGCCGACTAACACTAAGAAGAAAAATAAAATCATTTTCTCGAAACCAAGCCCCTGAACAACTAAACCAGTAAAAAATGGGGGGACCAATAAAAACACTAAATAGATAGACAAACTTATAATAATATCAAGCCCTTTTGTAGAAATTTTTTTCGTTAGATTATGTTTTGATTTGCTTTGATTCAGTGATTTTTGAGGACTTGCTAAGTTCTCTTTTTCTTCCATCATAAATTTATTACTTTAATTTTTATTTATAATTAAACACAATTTATTAGTATTTTATCAAAAATACAAAAAAATGTCTATATACAAATTTATCGTAAGTTTTCCCATAATTCAAGATATTCTTTAGCAGTTTTTTCCCATGAATATTTTTTCGCTTGTTTTAAACCTCTTTTAACAAATTCTTGCCGCAAACATTGGTTGGTTCCCAAGATAAAAATCGCCTGAGCTAAATCTTTAATATTGTGGGGGTCAACTAAAATAGCCGCTTTATTTAAAATTTCTGGCAAACTAGCGTAAGCGCTAGCAACAACTGGTGTACCGCAGGCCATCGCCTCCAAAGGCGGAAAACCAAACCCTTCATAAAAAGAAGGAAAAACAAATAAATTAGCTAAATTATATAAAAAAGGCTTATCTCTTTCGGAGACATACCCTAAAAACTTTATTTTATCTTGATAGAAAGATTTTTTATAAATTTTGAAAATATTTTTATATTTCCAAGCAGGAGCGCCAGCAATAACCAAAGAGAAATTAAATTGTTTATTTTTCCATAGATATTCACAAGCTTTTATTAAACTAATAATATTTTTGCGTGGCTCCAAATTTCCTAAAAATAAAATAAACTTATCTGGCAATTTGTATTTATTTTTTATTTTATTTTTTTCTTGCTGGTTGTTGGCAAAAAAATATTTATCATCTAATCCTGAATAAATAACTTTTATTTTCGTAGGAGAAATATTTAATAGCTCTATTATATCTCTTTTAGTATTTTCGCTGATAGCGACCACTATATCAAAATTTTTAATCATCTTTTGTATATTCAAAGATCGGTGCCAAAAATTTTTTCGTTTTGAAAAAAATTCAGGAAAACGCAAAAAAGATAAATCATGAATAGTAATTACGCTTTTACATTTACGAGACAAGCTAATAAAATTAATGTGCGGCGCCCAAAAAATATCAAGAGGGGCATTTATCTTTTTTTCTAAAATTCTATCAATTTTAGGCCAAGAAAAATTTTTAATCAGAACATAGTTTAAAAGTTTGTTTGGATAACGTTGAATTACGTTTTGATAACAATTGCTCTTAAAATCTGGTAGTGATCTTTTTTTAAAAAAATTATAAAAAAGAATGTATTTATACTCCGGCCTTACTTTAAAAAAATTTTTAATTAAATTATAAGCATATCCAGATACACCACTATACCTTTTGTCCATTAACACTCTAGCGTCTATGCCTACACGCATATTAAATATTTAAAAAATTATTATACTCTTTTTGGATAAAATGTTTAACCTCTTTTTTAAAGCGATCTAAAGAAAATTTTTTAGCATGGTCTCTAATTAGATGGGGATCAAAATTGCTGGCATCAAAACGATAAATAATTTTCACAATATCTTCTACGCTCTGTTTGTCAAAAAACATTCCGCTTACCCCTTCTGCCACTGTTTCAGTTGCTCCTCCACGGCGATAAGCAATAACTGGCCGCCCTGATGCCATTGCTTCTACTGCCGTAATGCCAAAATCTTCATCTTGAGGATTAAGAAAAGCAAGGCAACGGCTATATAATTCCTGCTTTTCCTTATCCGATACACGGCCCAAAAATTCAATATTTTTACTATTGCCAGCTATTTCGCGTAGACGTTTTATGTCTACTCCATCACCAAAAATTTTTAATTTTAATCCTAATTTTTTAAAAGCTTTTATCACAATATCTACCCTTTTATATGGAGACAAACGCCCACCAATCAAAAAATAATCATCTTGTTTTTCGCTGATGTAAAATTTATCCACTTCAACAGGCGGATAAATTACAGTAGAGTTTCTACGATAATATTTTTTAATTCTCTTTTGAACAGTTTTTGAATTGGCAATAAAAATATCAACCCTATCAGCAGCTGCTCTGTCCCAAACCCTAATCCTGCTTAATACCAGAGAAATAACTTTTTTAAAATACTTATTATATTTAAGTTCATTAATATACTGATGTGTATAATCCCATAAATACCTTGTTGGCGTATGGCAATAACAAATATGCAAAGTTTCCGTAGGCGTAATAACTCCTTTGGCAAAGGCGCTAGCGTCAGATAAGACCAAATCATATTTTGTCAGATCAAAAAATTCTACTGCGAGAGGCATAAGAGGCATATACCATTGATAATATTTTACTCCACCGGGAAGCCTCTGAATAATTGAGGTCTTAATTTGATGTCCAGAAAAATTTTTAACATTATCTTTCTCATAAAGCAGTGTATAAATAGTTGCTTTAGGAAAAATCTCAGCAAAAGCCTTCAAAACTTTTTCAGCGCCTCCGTCTTGCGCCAAATGATCATGAATTAAGGCTATGCGTAAATCTTCTATTTTCTTATTTGTTGTTCCGTTCATATTTTCTTAGTCCCCATTTCTTTAAGTATTTTAACCAAGAAATAACATGCTCTCTGCTAGCTTTATTAAGAAAAAATTTATACCATCTTTGTTTTGCGCTCTGTCTTTGATGATTGTGAATAATAGTAGCTTCTGGATAATATACTACTTTCCATCCTGACTGCCAAAAACGACGACAAAGGTCAGTGTCCTCAAAATAAAGAAAAAACCTTTCATCAAAAAATCCAACTTCTTTTAAAGCTTTGGCGCGACAAAATAAAAAAGAACCCAAAAGCCAATCTACTTCTTTAGTGGAATTATGATCAAAGTCTTTCATTAGAAAACGATCTAAATCCTTCTGAGCAATCTTTAGTCTGCCTAAAGGAGTACGACGATATAAAGGAGTTAACAAACCATACCAGCGATAACAAGAGTTTTGCACTGTCATATCTGTATTATATTGTTTTGGACCAACAACTCCCACTTCTGAATTTTCTTCCATAAATTGATATAATTTGATAAAAGTATCTTCAAAAACTACTGTATCTGGGTTCATAATAACAATATAATTACCTTTCGCCCTTTTAATGCCCACATTATTTCCTGCGCCCATCCCAACATTACGATTATTTTGGATAAAAATAACCTCTGGATATTTCGTTGCTAATTCTTCGCCAATATTATCTCCTGAATCATTATCAACCACAATTATTTCATACTTTAATTCTTTTTCACCAAAAACAAAATTTGCCTTATAAATAGAGGCTAAACATTCAAAAGCTAATTCTTTGCTTTTATAATTTAAAATAATAAAGCTCAAATCCATAATTTTGGGCTAATAATTATATATCTATTCATTCCATTCTGTAGATATATTACGTAATTTTTTAATAATGGGAGGCAATACTCTAATAACTTTATCAATTTGAACACTAGTGGTATGTCTTCCTAAGGTAAAGCGAATAGAGCTATGTGCTATCTCCTTTTTAATACCCATCGCCAATAAAACATGAGAAGCCTCTAGATTGGATGAAGCGCAAGCAGATCCAGTAGAAACTGCTATACCCTCTAAATCTAATAATAATAATACCGACTCCCCTTCTACGCCGGGAAAAATAAAATTAGCGTGAGCAGGAGTAGAGTCATTTAAATCTGTGTTCAGCTTTGCTTGAGGTATATTAGCTAAAATTCCTTTGACAAGCCTATCTCTTAAACAAGAAATTTTTTTATTATATTTTTCCTGTTTTGTTGTTATATTTCCCTTATCCCTTCTTTTTCCCAATAACTTAATAGCCGCTCCCAAACCAACAATACCCGGAACATTTAAGGTTCCGCTACGGCGATTTCTTTCCTGATGTCCTCCTAACTCAATAGGATAAATAGGCACGCCTTCACGCACATAAAGGGCGCCTATACCTTTGGGGCCATATATTTTATGCCCAGACAAAGAAAGCATATCAATATAATTCCAAGCTACATCGCAATTAAAAAAGTTTACAGCCTGAACAGCATCAGTGTGAAAATAAATTGGCTCTGGCCTCTGTCCTCTCTCACTAACCCTAGTATTTCGCCATTCCCTATCTCTCTTTTCGTTAATCTTCTTAATTAATTTTCCAATTTTTCTAATAGGTTGTACTGAACCAACTTCATTGTTTACATACATTATAGAAACTAAAACTGTATTGTCCTTAATAGATTTTTCTAATGCACCCATTTTTATTATTCCTTTTCTATCTACAGGTAAATATGTTACCTCAATGCCTTGCCTTTCTAATTCACGGCAAGGCTCTAAAATTGCTGGATGTTCAATGGAAGAAGTAATAATATGCATCTTGTAATCATCGCCCCTTCTCTTTTTTAGAGCTTTTATCAACCCTCTTATAGCCAAATTATTAGCTTCGGTAGCCCCGGAAGTAAAAACAATTTCACTAGTCTGACAATTAAGAAAATCGGCTAAAATCTGTCGCGCTTCATCAACGCCGGTTAAGGCCTCTTGCCCAAATGAATGAATTGAGTTAGGATTGCCAAATTTATCTGTCAAAAAAGGCATCATAGCCTCTAAAACTTTAGGTTCTAGAGGTGTTGTGGCGCTATGATCTAAATATATCCTTCTAGCAGACATAAATTTAAGTTAAAATAAATAACGTGCAGATTCTAATAAATTAAAAAACTATTATAATCGAGAATTAAAGATAAATTTAATAACCATTCAATCTTTGTTTATATAACACTTTAAACAAATTGTAAATTCTAAATTATGAGAATTATTATTTTTTGTTTCTAACTTTCCACTTTTGATTTTTATATCTTTTGTCGCATTATTACATTACTTGTAGATGATTTTACTTTTTAAATACTTATTACCTCTTTTACCTCTGGCACTTGGCGTTTTAGCTCCTCCTCAATGCCTTGCTTTAAGGTAATTTTAGCCATAGGACAACCAACACACATACCTAAAAGCTTAACATTTACTATGCCTTTCTTTTCGTCATAAGAAACAAATCGCACATCTCCACCATGTGCTTGTAATGATGGTTTTATATTATCAATAACCTCTTTTATTTTCTCTTCAATGTTTTTCATAGTTTTTTAATATAAAATTAAAAGTTATTAATTTTTGTTCTGATATTGTTTAATTGCTTCATGTAGGGTATCTACCCCCAACATTGAACAATGGATCTTTTGTGCTGGCAACCCTCCCAATTCTTTTACTATTTCATCTTTGTTTAATTGTAAAGCTTCTTCTAAAGTTCTGCCTTTTACCATCTCTGTTAAAATTGAAGTGACAGCGATAGCAGCAGCGCAACCAAATGTTTCAAATTTAATATCTTCAATAATTTTTTTATCGTCATTTTCACCAATTTTTAAATATATTCTCATCACATCTCCGCAAGCTGGGTTACCCTTTTCACTAACGGCATCAGCATTGTTTATCTTTCCTTGATTGCGTGGATTACGGAAGTGGTCAATAACCTTCTGTGTATATTTCATAAATTTATATTTTATTTTTTAGTATTTGTTCCAAAGTGATTTTTGCTAAATTATCTTTGATTAAATTCTGGATTTTTAACAAAATGGGCGCCACCCTACATTTGTGTTTTTGCTTGCAATAAACTTTTCCATCACTCTTAATACAATAGAAGGGGCTTACTTCTCCTTCTAAAGAATTCAGAACCTCTAATAAAGTAATTTTGTTCGGCTCTTTAGCCAATTTATATCCTCCTAGAGATCCTTTGGAGGCAACAACTATTTTATTTTTCTTTAAATCCATAAAAATTCTTTCTAAATAATACAAAGATATCTTCTCTTCTTTGGCAATTTTAGACAAAGAAACATTACCTTTGCCCCACAAAGAAGCTAATTTAACCAAAGCACGCAAACCATAAGTTAAACGCGTAGAAAACCTCATACAATTCCGACTAAATTACTCTGATATTAATATAACACCCATCTATTTTTTAGTCAACAGATACAAAAAATCAATAAAAAACGAGCTATGGGCTCGTTTTTTATTGTTGCGATATGTTTTGTTTAGTTGGTGTTATCTTCTAGTTGATGAATAAATTCATCAACATATGATTGTAAACTAGGCTTTAACTCGGCTGCCTTTTTAGCTGCTTTAATAGATTTTTTACTTTCTCCCAGTTGTTTATAAAGTTTAGCTAGGTTAATCCAATTTTCTTCATTTTTGGGTTCTAACTTGGTCAAACGGTTATAAAGTGCAACAACCCTTTTCCAATCCTTTTTTTCTATATAATGCTTCAACAGGCCTTTTATAAAACTTTTAGGCCCTAAAATACGAGCTCCTCCTTTATCAATACATTCATCAGCCCATTTTAAGCCGTTTTCCCTGTCATTATAATAAAAATAAACCTTTGAAAGTTGACAAGCGCTGTCAAAATAATCAGGGTTTAAATTATAAGCATATTGTAGAGTCTCTAAGGCTTTTTCTTTTTCTCCACGGGTAATATAAATTTGCGCTTTCTGAAAATATATTGGTATTCTCTTGGGACTAGCTTCAATTGATTTATCAATTGCTTCTAAGGCTCGGTTTGAATAATAACTAAATTTCTCAGAGTTTTTGGGATAAAACATTGAAGCCTCATTTAGAACCTGGGCAAGCAGCATTTGGTTCAAACTGTCGCGTGGATTATAATCAACATTTTTTTCTGCTAACGTAATAGCATAATTTAGAATTTCCTCAGCTTTACTATGGTCAATTTTATGTAAAGCGCCTGGATTAGATAGTATTAATCTTATAAAACTCGTCCTGCTATCTCTATCTAAAACAGTGTTATAACTCAAAGCTTTTTGATACTCTTCATAACTTTTAATCATATTTCCCTGATAATAAGCTATTTGACCGCTGATAGTTTTGTCCAACATTTTATAAACTTTCCAATTATATTGATATAAGATGGTTAACAAAATGACGGCACTAAAAAACAAAGCATAAACTTCTTTATTTTCCCACTCTCGCCCCTTTTCTTTAATTTCTTCAATTGTTTCTTTATTAACCAACCAGTAAATATATCCCAAAGTAAACATTAAAGCTATATAAGTGACAAAAGAATCAAATACAGCTAAATTTTGTATAAAATAAGCTATAATCAAAGAACTAACCAGGATAAATTCGTGGATATTGATTTTGCCTCGTTTAAATCCTGTTATTAGATAGTAAGCCAAAGAAATAAAAATTGACAGATAAGCCGCTAGGCCAATAATGCCTGTAGTAGAAGCTATATCAATTAAATTATTATGCGCTCTATCAAAATAGGTTTCTGAACGAGTATAATTATAAAATTTTGGATCAAAATATTTATCAAAAATAATAGCATAATTACCATGTCCGGTCCCTAATATAGGGTGATTCTTAAAATCTTTCAAAGCCGCTCGCCAAGAAATTAAACGAGTTTGAAAAGTATTTTTCTTAAAAGAAATTTCCGTAGCCACTCTTAAAACAGAATTGTGTTTTACAAAATTACTATCTTTATATACAAATAATAAAGTAATTAAGGCTGTTAGAATAATAAAAGTAACCAAAGAATATTTTTTAACTTTTTTATTTTTACTTAAAATTACATATAAAAATAATAATACTAAGACACTAAAACCCAAACCAACAAAAGCTCCCGAAGTATTTGCCTTATTAAATTCTAACAACATCGGAATTATGGCTATCAAATACAAGGGTTTTAAAGCTGTCATTTCTTCTTTGACAAATAATAGCCAGGCAAAATAAATGTTAAAAATAAGATAACCGCTTACATAAGCAGTATTACCGATTGTGCTATAATCTTTCCCAGCCAAGCCCTTAAAGCTAACAAGGTCGGCAATAACAATTGAGATAATAAATAAAATCTTCCAGTCTTTCCATTCTCTAAATACTGTAATAACAATAAAATAAAACATAATAAAATGAGCAATGTGAAACACGCCCAACATCCTTTCTATATCACCCCAAAAACTTAAATTAAAATCAACGCCAGTAAAACAACTAATAGTAATAGCTGCTAAAAACATTAGGAGTCCAAAAGAAATCCATGATTTTTTTGGTCTGTACTCCGGATATTTAATAATAAAAGCGACCCAAAAAATTGTTAGAATTTCTACCAATATATTAAACGGTATCTGTTTTGAGGTAATAAAAGGAAAAAGCAAGTTTTTAAAAACAAAAAAAACAATAATAAGAGATAAATAAATACCAAATCTTAAAATATTAAGATAAATTTTTGGGGACATACTCTTAAAAAATTATTAGTTAGTTTATATTTAATTATAACAAAGCTAATAACAACTAGCAAGGATATCATTTTAAAAATTTTTATTTCCCAAATAAAAACTTCTATGTTACAATAATTTTAAATTCTAATTATAAATATTATTTTTAATATGTATTATCTTGATCTCTTGGGGACATTGGCTTTTGCTATTTCTGGTGCTTTTAAGGCTAAAGGACAAAAACTGAATATTTTTGGGGTAATATTTTTGGGTATAATTACAGCTGTGGGCGGGGGCACAATTCGTGATTTAATCATTGGACGTACTCCCCTATTTTATCTTTTAGATAAAAATTACTTAATTATTGCTATCTTGGGAGGGGTGCTTGCCTATTTTGTGCCTACCTTTTTTAAAAGAAGGTATTCTCTCTTTCGCTTTCTAGACTCAATTGGTTTAGCGACCTTTGCTATTATCGGAACTGCTATTTCTTTTAAATATCTCTATCACGACATAAATATAATTTCTACTATTTCTTCAATTTCTCTAGGAGTGTTTACGGCTAGTGGTGGCGGCATTTTAAGGGACGCTATAATGGGCGATGTTCCTTATGCTCTAAAACATGGTTCTAACTATATTAAATCTGCTTTTTGGGGGTCCCTAATATTTTTTGCGCTTATGAATATAAACCAAGTTATTGCTGTCATTGTCTCAATGAGTATAGTAATATTATTAAGAGAATTTATTAGTCATTATGGTATATATCATAAAATATTCTTAAACTCAAAACAAATGTACTGATTTTAATTTTCTTCTTAGTTGTTTGTACTCAGGAATTGTTATTTTAACTAAATTCCAAAAATCTGCTGAATGATTAAATTCTTTTAAATGACAAAGTTCGTGTACAACAATATAATCTCTTAAATCAGGGGACAAAAAAACAATTCTATAATTAAAATTCAAATTACCAAGATGCGAACAGCTTCCCCATCTTGTTTTTTGATTTTTGATAAAAATACGGTTAAATTTAAAATTATAAATTTTGTTAAAAAAATCAAGTCGTTTTTTAACTAAATTATAAGCGGCTTTTTTATATTTAATATACTCTTGGTAATCATTTTTTGTTGTAGAATTACACTTTTTTAATATCCAGTCAGTTTTAGTCTTTAAAAATTTTAAAGCCTCTTCTTCTTGAACAAAAAACGGCCGAGTAATAACTACTCTGCCGTCTAGATAAACGCTTAAACGAATATATTTAGCACGATAACTTGTCTTTACTAAACAATTTATCTTCTTATTTCTAAGTTTTATTACCTTAATCTCCATTGCGCTTTATTTCATTTCCCCCAATGTAACCTTTATTTCTTTCTCTTCTCCCTTATGTAAAACTTTTAACGTTATTTCATCTCCTGGTTTAAACTGGCTAATAACCTGGGCTAATGGATTCTTCTCATCGATTTTCTGTCCGTTAACTTCCAAAATAATATCATTTTCTTCTAAACCAGCTTTATCAGCAGGCGACCCTGGAATTACAGCTAAATCTGTTCTTTTTTCTCCTCTAATAATAAGGGCACCGTAGTTGACATCTAATTTATTTTCTTTAGCAATTTCTTTGTTAATTTGGATATAACGGACACCTAACCAGGGCCTTATTATTCTTCCATGTTTACGAACACTGTCAATAGTATTTTTTACTTCATTTATAGGGATAGCAAAACCAATGTTCTCAGCTCCTTGAGCTATAGCTGTGTTTATGCCAATAACTTGGCCCGCTAAATTAACTAGTGGCCCGCCAGAATTGCCAGGATTGATAGAAGCGTCAGTTTGGATTACTCCGCTTAATCTCTCGCTCAAGCCACCACCTCCAGCAGTGATAGAACGAGATAAACCTGAAATTACTCCAGTAGAAACAGTGTTACTAAATTCTCCTAAAGCATTACCAATAGCTATAACGGTTTGGCCTACTTTTAGTTTTGAACTATCTCCCAATTCAACTGTCGGCAAATTATGGGCATCAATTTTTAAAATAGCCACATCATTAATCGGATCGCGAGCTAATACTTTTGCTTCATATTTGGTTCCATCATTCATTATTACTGTGTATTCTGCTTTCTCGTCATAAACAACGTGTTTATTGGTAACGATATAACCATCTGTAGAAACAATAAAACCAGTGCCACCCCCTATTTCTCTTTTTTCTGTTCCCTTTTGTCTATATTGAGGTATACCAAAACCAAAAAAATCGCCAAAATCATCGCCGAAAAAATTTCTAAAAAAATCTGAACCAAAAGGATCATAATAATATTTTTCAATAATAGGTAAATCTTTGGTAATAATAATACTAACTACTGCAGGAGAAACTTTTTCAACAGCGGCAATAACTGCTGATTCTTCACTTACCTTAACAATTTCCTGTTCTTGACTATTATTAGAAGTGAGGTGTCTTTCCGGCAAATAATTTAAAACAAAATATGACCCTAAAGAACCAAAAGAAAAGCTAACAATAATAGAAGTAATTAAAGTAATAAGATAAAATTTTTTAAATTCGTTTTGCATAAATTTAAAAGTAGAAATATAGTAATATCATTCTTAAAAAATAACAATACTATATTTCCACTAATATAATTTTATTAACCATTTTTATTTTAACAAACTTCTATTAAAATCACAACAAACAACAAAACAGGATAAACAATCCTGTCTTGTTGTTATAAAAATGTATGAAAACCAGATTAAACAACACTAACTTTTATTCCTGGCCCCATTGTAGAACTAATAGTTACATTGCGCAAATAGACCCCTTTAGAAGTAGGTGGTTTTGCCTTTTTAAGCGCATCAATCAAAACTTTAAAATTCTCTTTTAGTTTTTTATCTTCAAATGAGAGCTTTCCAATAGCTACATGAATGTTGCCTGTATCATCATTTTTAAAACTTACTTTACCTTTTTTTAGTTCTTTTATAGTTTTTGCTGGTTCAGTAGTAACAGTTTCGTTTTTAGGAGATGGCATTAAACCGCGTGGACCTAAAATTTTAGCAATAGGCGCTAGAAATCTCATCATTGCTGGCTCGGCTATTGCTACCTCAAAGTTAGTTTTCGTTGTTTTTTTGATTTCTTCAATTAAATCTTCGCCTCCAACCAAATCAGCGCCTGCTTCTTTTGCTTCTTTTTCTTTTTCTGGAGTAACAAAGGCAGCTACTCTAACAGTTTTGCCTGTTCCATATGGCAAACTAACAGCCCCTCTCACCTGTTGATCTCCCTTTCTGGGGTCTATACCTAAACGAATATGAACCTCTAGAGATTCGTCAAATTTAGCTCTGGCTAATTTTTTTGCCCAAATTATAGCTTCATCAATAGTATAGACTTTGCTCTTGTCAAATTGATTTTGGTTGTTTTCTTTTTCTTGTATTTTTTCTTTTTTATCTTCTGGTTTTTTGTTCTTTTTTGTCATAATTTTGTGGTGCGAACAGCGTTTTTTCTAAAACGCCTCCCACACTTATTTATTATTAGTTAAAAATAATTATTTAATTTCTACGCCCATCTGTCTAGCTGTACCAGCAACAATTTTCATTGCCTTTTCAATGTCATCAGTATTAAGGTCAGGAAGTTTAATTTCAGCAATTTCTCTTAATTGTTCCTTAGTAATACTGCCAACCTTTTCTGCCAATGGTTTGCTAGAACCTTTTTTAATTTTAGCGTATTTTTTAATCAATTCAGCAGCCGGTGGGGTTTTCATTATAAAATCAAAACTCCTGTCTTCATAAACAGTGATTTCCACTGGTACAATATCTCCCATTCTATCCTTAGTAGCCTCATTAAATTTTGTGCAAAATTCTTGAATATTTAACCCGTGCTGGCCAAGAGCCGGACCGACAGGGGGAGCAGGATTGGCTTGGCCTGCTGGAATTTGTAATTTAATTTTAGTTACTTCTTTTTTAGGCATATTTTTGATGATTAATTAATTGTTAATTATTGTACTCTTATATTTTTTTGATCTGTAAAAAATCTAGCTCAACTGGTGTTTCCCGACCAAACATTGAAACCAAAACCTTCACCTTTCCTTTGTCTTCATCAATATTAGTTATTTTTCCTTCTAAATTTTTAAATGGGCCGTCAACAATTCTTACTGGCGAACCAACAGAAACATCAATCTTAAATTTAGGTTCTTCAACTCCCATGCGCTTTTGTAAAGCCTTAATTTCTTTCTCACTAATAGGAGTAGGGACAGTACCAGTACCAACAAAACCTGTTACATTAGGGGTATTACGAACAACATACCATGACTCATCTGTAACAATCATCTCTACCAAAACATAACCTGGAAAAATTTTTTCTTCAATAATCTTTCTTTTTCCGTTTTTTATTTTAATCTTTTTCTCTTTTGGTATTAAAATATTAAAAATTTTATCTCCCATATCCATTGATTCTATTCTTTGGCGCAAATTATGAGCTACATTTTCTTCATACCCTGAATAAGTGTGTAAAACATACCAACGTCGGCCTTGATTTAATGTTTGTTTAGCCATATTCTTAATATGCTACCAATCTCTTTTTATATGAAATATAAAAAGGATGGTAACATTACTTTATTAGTAATTCCAAACCCAAAGTAAAAATATAATCCAAAGCCCCCAAAAAAGCGGCCACTCCCAAGCTAATACCAATAACTAAAAGAGTATAATTGTAGGTCTCTTTCTTTGTTGGCCAAGTAACTTTTTGCATCTCTTCTATTGATTCCTTGATGTAATTTTTTATTTTTACAAACATATTATTAAATTTAGGTAATTAAAAACCGCCCCCTTTGCGGCAGTTCTTCTTAATTTTAATATTACAAAAAAAGTTTTTGTTTGTCAATATATACCTTGTTAATGCGTACAATATATAATAATTTTTACGAAATTATAAAAACAACTTATGCCTAAAACATGTTTCTAAGATATAACATTTTTGTTTTCTGTATCATTTTCTTAAAGCTAAAGTGTTGTTGTACATTATTTTTAGCTTTTTCTCCTACTTTTTCCCTTAAACTAGGGTCATCAATTAATATTTTAATTTTTTCTGACAAGCTATTATAATCCTTTGTTTTTACCAAAAAACCACTAACATTATCTCTTATTAATTCGGCGTTTCCTCCTACATTAGTAGCTACAATTG
Source organism: Candidatus Falkowiibacteriota bacterium (assembly GCA_026987855.1). Taxonomy (GTDB): domain Bacteria; phylum Patescibacteriota; class Patescibacteriia; order Patescibacteriales; family JALSMD01; genus JALSMD01. Next base: position 25,303 of record JALSMD010000005.1, read on the forward strand.
GCCTCGCAGCCTGCATTGCTTCAAGTATGGTATAAGAAAGACCTTCTTTAAGCGAAGAACAAACATAAACATCAAACCCTTTTAATAATTTCCAAGCACTTTTAATGCGTCCAACTAAAAATACATTGTCTAGAAGTCCATTTTTTGTAATTATATCTTCTAAAAATTTTCTTTGAATGCCATCGCCAATAATTACAAAAATAGTATCAGGATTATATTTAACTATCTTTTTGGCTGCTTTTATTAAATACTTAAACCCTTTATTAGGATAAAGGTTGCCAATTGACCCTATAACTAATTTATTATCTAAGTCCTTTTTAATTAAGCTGGCTAACTCTAAACGCGCTTTTTCTTTTGGGTAGAAAGAAAGTTCAGGAATGCTATTATAAATAACAACTAACTTATTTTGGGGAATAATATTCTTATTTAAGGCAACTTGATAATCAAATTCAGATACGCAGATAATTTTATCTTTAAAATAAGCAGTAAATTTTTCTATATATTCATAAAAAACCTTTTTAATAAAGGACAAAGGCTCATTAAAGACCCAACCATGCGCTGTATAAACAATCAACAAATTTTTCTTCTTTATCTTTTTAATTAAAAAAGCTGCTAATGATCCCAAAATAGAAACCTTTGAACTGTTCAGATGTACAACATCTGGTTTTATCTTATTGATTAGTTTTAACAAATTAAAAAAAGCCGCGATATCGCTTATTAAAGAAATTTTGCGCACCAAATACGGCACAACATAATAATCAACATTTATTTCTTCTAATCTCTTAGCAAGCTCTCCTTTCCCCCCTTGTTCACCAAAAGCGACTAGCACCTTGAACTCATCTTTTAGACTATTTACTAAATCAAAAACATAACGTTGTGCTCCCCCTAATTCTGATTGGGTTATAATATATAAAATCGTTCTTCTCATATTTGATTATATTTGACTTATACCATATTTTATTTAATAATAACTTATAGATAAACATAAATCAAGGAAAATTATCTATGAATAAACAAAGCAAAATAATCGGTTTTATTGGCCAAGGCTGGATTGGTAAACATTATGCTGACAATTTCGAAGAACGGGGTTATACTGTTATTCGTTATAGCCTAGAAGAACCTTATATTAAAAATAGGGACAAAATTTCTGAATGTGATATTGTTTTTATTGCTGTTCCCACTCCAACAAACCCC
>JALSMD010000006.1 GCA_026987855.1 Candidatus Falkowiibacteriota bacterium
TGATTGGTTAGTGTGGTATAATACCAAAAGATACCATTGGAGCTTAAATTTAACTTCTCCTGTGGATTATTTAATTCAAAACAACATGGTGTCCAAAATGATGTGGACTAATACAATTCATTGCCTTTTTTTAAATTTTGCGCTATAATATAAGTGTTTATAATTAACAGTTAACTTATAATTAAAGAAAAAACTATGGGAAAGAAAATGACCAAAAGCCAACTTCTAACTATGTTGGCAGAGAAAACTAATTTAAGCAAAAAGGAGGTTGCTAATTTGTTGGATGAGTTAGCCTCTTTGGCTTATAAAGAGGTAAAAAAGAATGGAGAATTTGCTTTACCTGGATTTGGTAAGCTAGTAAAGGTAAGACGTAAAGCTAGAATTGGCCGTAATCCAGCTACTGGCGAAGAAATTAAAATTCCAGCTAAAACCGTTGTTAAATTCAGATTAGCTAAAGCGGCTAAGGAAGCTGTATTATAGATTTTTATTTTATTTAATTTAAAGCGCCTCTATTTTTTTAGAGGCGCTTTTTGTAACCAAACATAAGATTTAATATTATATGTCGTGTTGCGCTGTTGTGATTTGCGTGTTTTTTAGTCTTTCCATTTATTTATATATTGGCCTATTCCATAATAATTAAGTTTGTTTCTTAGCTTTGTTTTTGAATATAAAAATTTGATTAAAGAAGATAGTTCAATCGCATAACGGTTGTTCACTACTTTATATGTTAATGTTTTTGATTGTATAGCTCTCCTTATTGTTTTGTCTTGAACCCCGCCTAGTTTAGCAGCTTCTGAAACGGAAAGCCAGATTGGTTTAGCGATATTTGTTATTTCTAAGGGAATCGGTTCTATTTTCTTCTTTCTTTTATATTTTTTTTTGAAAACATTAGTTTCTTCTTTTATGTTTTGAGATTTTATACTTTCTTTAATACTAAAAATATTTTTAGCTAATGGTTTAGAGGCTAATTTATTATTATCATGATTTAATTGTTTTTGATTTCTTTCTTGCATTTTTGTAATTTTTAGTCTAGAAATTTCTAGACTAAAAATATACTTTTATTTAAAATTAGCCAATTTACATAGTTTAGTCTAGAAATTTCTAGACTAAACTATGTAAATATTAAACTAAAAATTAGGATAAAAAATTTTTTTAATATTTCAGTCTAGGATTTTCTGGACTAAAGTTATAATATTTTTATCACATTTTTTTAAAAAAATCAAGATTCATAATTCGTGGTTTATATTATTTAGGAGTCAAGTAAAAACAAAAACAATAACAAACTCTTAGTTTTATACGCTTGTAGCTTATGATTTTTTAATTTATTGTTGTCATTAGTCTTTCCCAAAATATAATTATTATGTAGGGTGCTTACGAGTTTGATTTTGTGATAGAAATATGTTAATTTTTTAGTATAATTTAAAAAGTGTAACAAATTGTTTGCTGTTGCGTATAAATAAATGATAGGAAACATAAAAGAAACAATTTTATTTTCTAAAATTAAAAAGAAAGACAAAGAAGCTTTTATCAAAGCATACGATTTATATGTAGATAAGATTTATCGCTTTGTTTTTTTTAAAGTGAAAAGCAAGGAAGAAGCAGAAGATTTGACTAGCGAGATTTTTCTAAAAGCATGGCACTATATTCAAGATAATTCTGTAAAAGATTATAAAACTTTGAAAGCTTTATTTTATAGAATCGCGCGCACTACAGTAATTGATCACTATCGCAAAAAAATAAGCGAACACGAGCATAGCCTACAAGTTATCTTGGAAGACCAAGAAAGACAAATTGACATAGAAGATAAACAACAAAATGTAGATCATAAGGTAGAGATAGAAATGGAGATGAGTCGAGTAGAAAAGAAAATGCTAGAATTAAAAGATGAATATAGAGAGATAATTGTGTTGCGGTATATTGAGGAATTGTCTATTAGTGAAATTGCCAAAATTTTAGACAAACCAAAGGGTAATGTAAGAGTTTTAATTCACAGAGCTCTAAAGGCTTTAAAAAAATTATTAAGAGAGGAAGATGGATAAAAATTTAATAAAACAATTAAATAATTTAAAAAATATTACGGCCGATTCTGAATGGAAAAGTAGGAATCGGGAGATTTTAATTACTCAAATTTCTTATTCAGGCCCGGAAACAAAAAATTTAAAAAATAGGATATACGAATGGCGAGAAACAATATTTTCTTTTTCAAAGAATAACTTAGCAAAAAATATATCACATTCTTTTGTTAGCTTGTTGTTAGTGTTAGTAGTTGTATTAGGAGGAGGTATAATGAGTTTGAAGGCCGCTCAAAACACAAAACCCGGTGATTCTTTATATATTGCTAAAATTATTAGCGAGAAGGCAAGAGCAAGTTTAACTTTTGATGAAAAGGAAAAGGCAAGATTAAGTGTAGAATTTGCCAGTAACAGAGCCAAAGAAATAAAACAGGTTTTAAGAGAAGATGATAATAATAAAGAAAAGAAAGTAGAAGACCTTACTAAAAGTTTAAAAAAAGAAATTAAAGCGGCCCGCGAAAGAGTAGAAAAAATTATTGCTCAAAAAACAGATGATAAAGACATTTCAAATACTTCATCGCAAAAAAATGATAACATAAACAAAGAAGTAAGCGGGGATTCACAAAATCAAGAGGATGATGACAAGTTTGTATTTAGCGCCAATTTAAGCAAAGACGAAAAAGGAATCCAAATTTCAGAAAAGGAACCAAACATAAAAAAAGATCAGTCCACAACAGAAGACACCTCTAGTTCAACTTTAAGTTCAACAAATATTTTATCTACTACTGAAGAGAAAAATATAGATGTTAATCCGGAAGAAATTTTAGATGAAGTGAGTAAATTGTTAGAGGAAGAGAATTATGATGAAATATTAGATAAATTAGAAGTAGTAGATAAAATAATTGATGGTCAATATAATACAAACGACGATAATAATATTGAGGGTGAAGTTAAGGGAGAGTTTGAGAGTGCTAGTACTACACAAACAGAAATAGAAAAAGAAGAAGACGATAATGTTGTTGAAGAAGAAAGCAACAAACAATAAATAATGATTAAGCAATACGATTTCTGCGGCCAAATGGCCGTAGAAACCGTATAGCTTAATTGCTATGCGGAGGCAAACCATAAAGGTCGGTCCCTATTAAGGGAGTTTGCCTTTGAAAAATAAAAATTAAGACAAGGCTCTTTTGATTTTTAGGTCGACTTCTTTTGAAGTTAATGGCAAATCAACAAAGCTTTACCCCGTCCCATTATGTAAGACAAGGGAACGGGGTCGGAATCAATTTGATTTTGACTTTGTCCTTGCCTTCATAATGGGGCGGGGAACGGGATTCCGGTTGATTTGCTAAAAGCCTAAATTAAAAGAGTTAATTAACTCTTGGTCTGAATGTTTACTTTTAATTTAAGAAAGTAAACTTCAGCCAAGACAAAAAAATAATCTATGGAAAGATTAAGAAAAATTTTTGTTGTCAGCGTGATGTTTATGACCGTCCTCTCAATGAGCGTTATGGTTGCTCCTCAAGTCAAAGCTGCTTCAGCTGGTGACTTGATTAAAATGGATGGTCTTTCATCAGTTTATTATTTAGGCGCTGATGGCAAAAGATACGTTTTCCCTAATGAGACTACTTACTTTTCCTGGTATAGTGATTTTTCAAGCGTAGTAACTGTTTCTCAAAGTGAATTAGAATCTTATCCTTTGGGAAAAAATGTTACTATTAGACCAGGAACATATTTAGTTAAAATCACCACTGATCCAAAAGTTTATGTTGTTGAACCAGGAGGAGAATTAGTTTGGATTCCTGACGAAAATACAGCTAAAACTTTATATGGTGAAGATTGGGCAAAAAGAGTAGTTGATGTTCCTGATGCTTTCTTTACTAATTATACTGTTAGCAACAAACAAGTTAGCGCCGATGCTTATCCAGCTGGCACCTTAGTAAAATTTGGTGATAGCGCTGATGTATATTACATTGATGCTAATGGTAAGGCACGCAAAATTGCTGATGAATCAGCATTTTTAGCTAATCGTTTCCGCTGGGAATTTGTTGTTACTGCTCCAGCTTCAATGTCAATGCCAGAATTAGGCGCTGAAATTACTGGCGCTGAAAGCGCTTTAATTGATGTTACTTCTGGTGCTGGTGGAGTAGCAGAAGCTGGTACTGGCCTTTCTATTTCTTTAGCTAGTGATACCCCAGCTTCAGCAACAATTCCAAGCAATGCTACTCGCGTAGTATTCACTAAATTTAATGTCACTGCTTCTAATGACGGTGATGTAGTAATTCAAAATATTACTATTAAAAGAACAGGAATTGGTGATCCTGCTGAATTAGGAGATGTTTATATTTATGATGGTGATACTAGGTTGACTACTGGAAAAGATATTAATGATACTACCAATGAAGCTACCTTTACCAGCATCAATTATACTGTTCCAGCTGGTACTACAAAAACATTATCAATAGTGGCTGATATTAATGACAATAATAGCAGTGGTAATCATGCTTTGGGTATAGCTTCTGCTGACGCTATTGTTACTGACGGAGCTGTTGTTTCTGGCTCATTCCCAATTTATGGAAACACAATGAGCCTTTCAACAGTATCTGTTGGTAAAACTGATGTAGAATCAAGTGGATCTGATTATACAAGAAAAGTTGGCGAAAAAGATGTTGAAGTAGCTAACTTTACTGTATATGTAGATGATACTGAAGATGCATCATTTGAATCTATTACCCTTTATAACAGCGGACGCGATGTATTCTCTAATTTAAAATTATATCGCGGTAGCGACTTAGTTGCTGAGGGTACAAAAAATGGTGATTACTTCGTATTCACACTTGACACTCCTTATGATATTTCAGCTGGAGAGTCAGCTTCATTTACTGTAAAAGGAGACATTAGTGGTCGTGATGGTGATGAAGG
>JALSMD010000007.1 GCA_026987855.1 Candidatus Falkowiibacteriota bacterium
TGGCTTTTTTATTCTATTGTTAACGCCCTCTAAAACAAAAATAATAAATTGTTGTTTTAAAGCCATATTGAATGTTAATTTTTATAAAAAATTTAATCTTTTGGACAAATTTTAAAAGTATAATGTTGACGTATTTGTTAGAGTATGTTACCATATAAAATAAGAATAATAATTAAGAATAAGCTAGTTATCATAAAGATAAACTAGCTTTTTTTAATTCTATGTCAGAAATAAGTGATGCTATTAAACAAATTTGTGACGCAAAAGGTTTAAGTTATGAGGCAGTTATGGAAACTGTAGAATCAGCATTAGCAGCTGCTTATCGTAAAGATTTTGGCAATAAAATGCAAAATATTAAGGCAGAATTTGATCCAGAAACCGGTAAATTAAAGGTTTATGATGTAAAAATTGTTGTGGAAGATTTGCCAGAAGAAAGCGAGGAAGAAAATAAGCAAGAAGAAGAAAAAGAAAAGAAGAGATTTAATCCAAAGACTGAAATTCAATTAAGTGATGCTAAAAAAATTAAAAAAACAGCGAAAGTTGGCGATGTTCTTAAAATGAAGCTTGAAGTTCCTACTAATTTTGGTCGTATGGCTGCTCAAACTGCTAAACAAGTTATTATTCAAAGGTTGCGTGAAGCAGAAAGAGAAATGATTTATAATGAATTTAAAACAAAGGAGCATGAAGTAGTCAGTGGCATTGTACAAAGAATTGAGCCAAGAGGGGTGTTAGTAGATTTGGGAAGGGCAGTAGGCATTATTCCTCCAGAAGAGCAGATACCAGGAGAAAGATATCGCTCTGGAGACAGATTGAAAGTTTATATTAAAGAGGTTAATATGACTCCTAAAGGTCCTGAGATAATTCTTTCTCGCACTTCAGAAGAAATTTTGAAAAAAGTATTTTATCTAGAAATCCCAGAAATTTCCAACGGTTTAATTGAATTAAAGGCTGTAGCTCGTGAAGCTGGCGCTAGATCAAAAGTAGCAGTAGCAGCTAATTCTGAAAATATTGATCCAATTGGTTCTTGTGTTGGACAAAGGGGGGCTAGAATTCAAACAATTATCAATGAGTTAGGAGGCGAGAAAATTGATATTATTGAATACGATGAAGATCCAGCTAAATTTATCGCCAACGCCTTGTCTCCTGCTAAAGTAGTTGATATTGAAATAGATGAAAAAAATAAAAAAGCTTTGGTAAGGGTTTCTCCTGACCAATTTTCTTTGGCTATTGGTAAAGGTGGACAAAATGCCCGTTTAGCAGCCCGTTTAACTGATTGGAAAATTGATATTGAAGAAATAAAAGAAGAAGGTGAGGCAGACGAAGCAGAAGACGACAATAAAGAAGACGGCAATAACGAAGAAAAAGATAAAAAAGAAGAGAAAAAACAAGAGGACAATCAATAAAAAAATTCGGGTAAACAGATAACTATAAAATATAATTAAAATTAAATTAAAAATATGGAAAAGGTATATGTTATTGGTCACAAATCTCCTGACTTAGATAGCATCGCGGCAGCCATTTCCTATGCTAATTTAAAAAATGTTTTAGAACAAACAAATAAATATATACCAGCCAGAGCAGGAGATTTAAACAAAGAAACCAAATATTTATTAGAAAAGTTACAATTAAATAATCCAGAATTATTATCCGAGGCTAAAGGGAAGAATTTAATATTAGTTGATCACAATGAATTTTCCCAAGCAGTGGAGGGTATAGAGGAAGCAAAAATCCAGGAGATATTGGATCATCATAAAGTTAATTTTCAATATAGCGAACCAATTTACTTTACCATTAAGCCTTGGGGAGCTAGTTGTTCTATTATTACTCAAATGTATTTTGATGCTAACATAGAGATTAACAAAAGTTTAGCCAGTTTAATGCTAGGAGCGATTTTAGTTGATACTGTAATTACTAAATCTCCTACCTGCACAGATAAAGACAAGGAGATTATTGAACAATTAGCTAAATTAGCTGACATTGATGATTGGAAAAACTATGGTCTAGAAATTTTTAAAGTTCGTTCTAGTGTTAGCGAATTGTCAGCAGCAGAAATTATTAAAAGCGATTATAAGGACTTTAACTTTAAGGCAGGAAAATTTGGCATTGGTCAAGTTGAAACTGTTGATTTGAGTGAATTTGATGACCGACGTGAAGAAATTATAGAAGAGCTAGAAAAGATTCGCCAGGAAGGAGGATATCACACTGTAATTTTATTTATCACTGACATCATAAAAGAGGGATCTTTATTTTTGGTCTCTACACAAGATCCAGAAGGTATAGAAAAGGCTTTAAATACTAAACTAGATGATAACCAAACTTATTTAGATGGCGTAATTTCACGTAAGAAACAAGTTGCTCCAAAATTAACACAATTTTTTGATAATTAATTATTAATATTTAAGAGCTGTGTAAATACGGGTCTTATTATTTTATTGACTATATGAAAGTAAACAAAAAAGAATTAAAAAAATCCCAAGTAGAATTAGAAGTTGTAGTGCCATGGGAAGATTTGGCAAAAAAACTTCATCAAGGCGCAGAGAATTTATCAAAGAATGTTAAAATAGATGGCTTCCGTCCGGGAAAGGCTCCTTTTGAAGTTTTAAAAGAAAGATTAGGAGAAATGGCAATTATTAATGAAGCAGCTCAAATCGTTTTGGGTAAGACCTTAGTAAAAGCAATTAAGGAAGCGGGTTTAAAAGAGAGTGAGCTTTTAGGTTATCCTGATGTCAATATTATTAAGTTGGCGCCTAATAATGATTTTATTTATAAAATTATTGTTACGCTGGTTCCAAAGGTAGAATTATCTTCATATAAAAATTTAAACATTAAAGAACGCGAAGTCAAAGTCAAAGAGGAAGAGGTTGAAAAAATTATCAAAGAGTGGCAAGAAGCGCGCGCTACAGAAGTTATTGTTTCCAGAGAGATCAAGAAAGGGGATAAGGTTATTGTTGACATTGATATGTTTTTAAACAAGGTTCCTGTGGAAGGAGGACAAGGAAGGGACACAGCAGTTATTGTAGGTAAAAATTATATTGTTCCTGGATTTGATAAGCATTTAATTGGCGCTCGCAAAGGAGACGAAAGGAAGTTTCAGCTGCCATACCCTGAGGACTTTCATTTAAAAAATTTAGCAGGAAAATTAGTTGATTTTGTGGTTAAAATTAAAGAAGTATACGAAAGACAATTGCCAAAAGTAGACGATAAATTTGCTATGTCTTTTGGTTTTAAAAATGTATTTGAAATGAAAAAATATATTAAAGACGCTATTCAAAGGCAAAAAGAAAAAGAGGCCCGTGATATTGTTGAAAGAGAGATAATGGAAGCTATTATTAAAGAATCGAAGTTTGGCGATTTTCCTGACTCATTAATAAATGCAGAAGTTAATGAAATGATAAATGAATTAAAAACAAATATAGAGAGACAGGGCGGTAATTTTGACGATTATTTAAAAAGTATTAACAAAACTAGAGATCAATTAATGTTAGATTTGACTCCAGAAGCTATAAAGAGAATTAAAGCCGCCTTGGTTTTAAGAGAAATTAGTAAAAAAGAGAATATTAAAATCTCTGAAGAAGAAATAGAAAAACAAATAGAATTAATTCGCAACCAAGCAAAAAATGAAAAAGAAAAGGAATACATCAATACGCCTTCTTTTAGGGATCGTTTAGCCAATGCTTTGTTAAGTCGTAAAATTTTAGAAAAATTATACAAATGGAATGTTAAAAGTAAAGACAAAAAAGAAAAGAAATAATTATGCCCTATTTAATAGATGGCAATAATTTAAGTTACGCTTTAGCGCGTTTGAGCAAAAACGATAATTTTATTCCCGAAAAGAATTGTAATTTTGCCAGTGATTTAGTTAATGTTTTAGAGGAGTTTAATCAAAAGAAAAAACGGAAAATATTTTTAGTGTTAGACAGCCCTGATGGTTTTATGGATCAATATGAATATAATTTGATCAAGGTTATATATGTGCCGCGCAACGAAATATATAATTCTGCCGACGACAAAATTATAGAAATATTATCTAATTCTAAAAGTAAAAGAGATTATTCTTTTACTCTTGTTAGTGACGACCAAGAATTATGTCAACGTGCTACGAGCATATTAAAAAACGACCGTTTATTTATTAAAAGCGCTTTTGGTTTTGCTAAACAACTTCTTCCCTATTTACCTCAAAAAAAAGATAGCCTTAACGATGACCAATGGAAAGATGATTTAACAAAAGAGTTGTTAGATCTTTGGAGAAACAAATAGAGGTTACATAAAAAACAACACAATTTTAAATTGTGTTGTTTTTATAAGTTATAAGTTATGATCTATTTCTATTTGGCGTTTTTTTGCGCTTCTTCTAATTTAACGCTTAAAAGTTTTGAAACTCCGTCATCGCCCATAGTAACTCCATAAAGAATATGTGCTCGACGCATTGTGGCTCTATTATGAGTAATAGCTATAAATTGGGTTTTGTGAGATAGATCATCTAAAATACGTGCTAGTCTTTCTGAGTTAGCTTCATCTAAAGCTGCATCAACCTCATCTAAAACTACAAAAGGAGAAGGATTAGCACTAATAATAGCACAAATTAAAGCAATAGCAGTAAGTGCTCTTTCTCCACCAGAAAGCATAGAAATAGATTTTATCTTTTTCCCTGGTGGACAAGCCTGAATTTCGATGCCTACAAGACCCGTAGCATTATGTTTTTGCAAAAATTTAATTTTATTTATGTCCATTGTTTTTTCTTCTTGATTTCCTTCTTCATCTTCTTTGACCTCTTCCAAAACTTTTATAATTTTGGCAGTTCCGCCGTTAAAAAGAATTTTAAAATACTCCTCAAATTTGCGGGCAATGATTTTAAATTCTTTGTCAAATTTTTTCTTAATAATTACATCTAATTCTTTAATAATTTTTTCTAAAGAATTGATAGCC
>JALSMD010000008.1 GCA_026987855.1 Candidatus Falkowiibacteriota bacterium
AAATCTTTTCTTAATTTATCTAATTCTTCTTGAGAATATTCTCTAGAAAAATGTTTAATGTTAACTGCATTAGGAATAACAGTCATTGGACATTTAGCTCCTAATTCACTAGCCCAATTCCTTAAAAAAATACTTATTGGCTGAATATAATCAGCGCGACGAAAAATTTGGTAAAAAAGAGGACGAAATATTCCCACTCTTTTTAAAATATATTCTGGCGGATCACCTTCCTGCAAAGTCAAAAGCCAAGGCTTGTCTGGATGTAAATATTTAAAAAATAATCCCAAAAATCCACCAAAACTTGCCATCATAGACCAAGTTAAATCGTATTTATTCTTTTTCTCCAATTTCCGTGCTTTAATTAAACCTAAAAATGGCAATAATATTTTGTCAATATTTTTCCCAAAACCAACCCGATAAATACAGACATTATTATGTTTTTCTTGGCAAGCTAATCCAGGTTTTATTTTAGCAGTTATTAAATCAAAATGATAATCAGGCAATCTTTTAGTAATTTCATCAATTGCTACTTCGGCGCCCCCGACTAAAGGAAAATAAGCAGTTGAAAAAATTAAAACTTTTTTAAACATGTTTTGAATAAACTTTTAATCAAGTTGCTAATTTTTATTTTTATATTTAAATTTATATTTAAATTTAGCTATCTTTATTTTATCACAATACTACAAAAAAACAAATAAATATAAAAAGGGGATAAAATTAAAATTTATCCCCTTTTAAAATTATTAATCTCCTGGAAAAAAAATTGATGGAAAATTTGGTATTTGAAAAGAATACACAACAGCATATCGATGACCAGGGTTCATAATTGTATATCTTATTTTTGGTTCAATTATAATGCTGCTACCCTCTTTTAATAATCTTCCCTTTTTTAAAATTTTTTTCTTGTTATTTTCTGTTAATGAAGGCGAATCAACAATAAGTATTATACCTCTAATTACTATATCTATTTCAACAACTTCATTAATACGAAAAGGTTGAATATGACCGGGAGGAATTTCAGTAATTATCAATCGTATTGGAATAACCTTGCCAGGTGTTGTCAAATTTTTATAATAATATTTTATTTCCTTTCCAGACATTTGTGCATCCAAAACCTCCTTCTCAAAGCAGCCTTGTGGAAATAATTTTGTATTCCTCCCTATTTCCCAACGTTCTTTCTGAGGATCGGTCACAACAATTAAGGAAAGCAGTTCTCTATCAATTATTTTCATTCACACCTCCTAATACAATATAATTTTTTAACAACTATCTCCTTTTAAAATTATACTAAATTTAAATATTAATAATTACTATTTTGATTTCTCAATCTACATACCCTCATATTCACGCATTGTAAGTTGAGATTCTATTTGTTTAACGGTTTCAATTACAACTGCAACTACGATCAGCAAACTAGTTCCTCCAATAGCTAAAGCCTGTACGCCTGTAAAAGCTTTCAAAATTAAAGGTAAAACAGCAATAATACCTAGAAATAAAGCTCCAACAAATATTATCTTATGGGTAGTTCGAGCTAAATATTCACTGGTGTGTTTCCCTGGCCTAATTCCTGGTATAAAACCGCCTTGTTTCTGTAAATTTTCTGCTATTCTATCAGGATGAAAAATAACTTCTGTATAGAAGTAAGTAAAAGCAAAAACTAGGATAAAATATGTAATTCCATAAAACAATTGATTCCCTTGAAACAAATCAATAACCCATTGGGCCCCGTTAGCTATCCATGGTGTGCGAGCATGAACAAAAAATTGTGCTACCATTGGCGGGAATAAAATCACAGAAATAGCAAAAATTATAGGTATTACGCCAGCCATATTAACACGTAAAGGCAAGTGCGTACTTGTTCCTCCATAAACTCTATTTCCGCGCACTTGTTTTGCATACTGAACAGGAATATTTCTTTGTCCTTCAGTAATAATAATAACACCAACAATAGTAATTAAAGCAATAATAATAAACCCAATAAACATAAACAAGTCAGACGAATTAAAAACTACTATTAACTGTTGTATTTTTCTAGGGATACTAGCTACAATTCCTGCAAAAATTAACAAAGAAATGCCATTGCCTATATTCTTTTCTGTAATTAATTCTCCGATCCACATCAAAAAAATAGTTCCAGCGGTTATTGTAATGATCATTGCTACCAAATCAAAAACAGAAACATCTCCTAAAATATTATAAGAAGACCTTCTCAAAAGAGTAATCATTCCAAATGCCTGTAAAGCAGCCAAAGGGACAGTTAGCCAACGAGTCCACATATTTATTTTATTACGACCAGCTTCTTCTTTTTGCATTTCTTCTAGACTAGGGACAATCATTGCTAATAACTGAAAAATAATAGAGGCAGTAATATAAGGAGCAACTCCCATCATTACAATAGAAAAATTTTGCATGCCTCCGCCTGAAAATACATTAAGTAAGCCTAAAATTTGATTAGAAGCAAAAAATTTATGTAAAGCCTCAATGTTAACTCCTGGAATAGGAATATGAGCAGCTAAACGAAAAATTACCAACATTCCCAAAACAAACAAAATGTTGTTTCTTAAATCTCTAGCTTTCCATACTTGAATAATTTTTTCCAGCATCTTTGAAAATTAATAATTTAAATTATTTAAATAATTTTTCTACGCTTTTGCTCATTTTTACTTTTTCAAATTTTAAATTTTTTACTGTTAATTCTCCTCTGCCAAGAATCTTTACTGGCTTTTTATCACTGTTAATTAACCCTTTTTCTTTCAATGTTTCTGGGTTTACAACCTCATTATCCTTATAATATTTACTAATTTTATCTAAATTAACAACTTGATCTTTTTCTTTTAACGATTTAAATCCTCTCAATTTAGGAGTTCGTAAAAGGATTTGTTTCATACCTAACCTTTTCAGGCCACCAACACCTGACCTGGCTTTTTGGCCTTTAATACCTTTTCCGCTATATGTACCATGACCAGAAGAATTTCCTCTTCCTAGTCTTTTTTCTTTTCTTTTGGAATTTTTTGCGGGTTTAATTGTATGTAAAGCTAAGGGCATATCTTTAATTGTTACTTCTTATTTTTATTATTTTCTTTGCTTTTCTTTTCTTCTTCTTTTTCTTCGCTTTTGATATTTACTACTTTTTTTAAGCTATCTAAAGCCTTAATAACACATTTAGAAACATTAATCTTGTTGTTGGTGCCTAAATTTTTACTAGTTATGTTTTTAATGCCTGATAATTCTAGTATAATACGGGCAGCTCCACCAGCAATAACACCACGTCCTCTGCGAGCAGGTTTTAATAAAATTTTAGCAGCGCCAAATTTAGTTTCAATTTCATGAGGAATAGTGTCATTTATTATTGGGACATCAATTAAATTCTTTTTTGCTTTATTAACTGCTTTTGTAATAGCGACAGTAACATCAGCGCCTTTACCTAAACCAATACCTACCTTTCCCTTTTTATTTCCCAAAGCAACACAAGCTCTAAAACTCAACCTCTTACCTCCAGCCATTACACGAGTTACTCTTGCTATATCAATAATCCTTTGCTCAAATTCATCTTGATCTCCACGAGAAATAGGAGATTTCCTAACTTTACGAATTGCTTTCTTTTTCTGAACAAAAACAGATTTAGCTTTTTTGCTTCCTTCTTCTTTTTTAATTAAATTATCTTTTTTTTCTTGCTTTTCTTGAAGTTTTTTATCTTCAGTCATATTATTTAAAATTATTATAATTTATTAAAAAATAAGACCACCTTCACGTGCACCATCAGCAACTGCCTTTACGCGACCATGATATTTATATCCATTTCTATCAAAGACTACTTTTTTAATTCCTTTTTCTATTGCTTTTTTAGCAATTAATTTTCCTAATTCAAAACTAATTGCTGTCTTTTTGTCTTTTTTATCAATTTCTTTCGTATAAGCACTAACCAAAGTATAACCCTTTGTATCATCAATGATTTGTAAAAACATACCTTTATTAGAGCGAAAAACACTCAAACGAGGACGCTCTGATGTTCCTTTAATCTTTGCTCTTACTCTTATTTTTCTTCTTTCTCTTTTGTCTTTTTTAATCTTTTCTTTATTCATATTGCTAAAAAATTATTTATTATTTTAATCATTATCCTTTAGCTGCTGCTTTACCCACTTTCCTTCTTATTATTTCATCAATATATTTAATACCTTTTCCTTTATAAGGTTCTGGCTTTCTAATTTTTCTAATTTGGGCCGCGATTTCTCCCACCAATTGTTTATCAATCCCACTAATAGTAATAATATTTCCTTCTACCTGACCTTTTATTCCTTCCGGCAACATATAATCAACCGGATGCGAATAACCAACATGAAGAGTTAATTTTTGTCCTGAAATACTAGCCTTATATCCAACACCATTTATTTCTAGTTTCTTTTCAAATCCTTCATTAACACCAGTCACCATATTATTGATTAAACTACGAAAAAGTCCCCATAAGGCTCTTTGTTTTTTTATCTCTGGCTTTTCAACTGATACCTCAATTTCAGAATCGTTTATTTTCACTTTTACTTTTTCATGTAATTTTTGTTTTAATTCGCCTTTAGGACCTTTAATAATTATAAAATCGTTCTCAATTTTTGCTTGAGTTCCATCTGGTAATGGGATTGGTTTTTTTCCTAATCTAGACATATAACAATATTATTATTATTTTAAAAATTAATTAATATATTTCACAAATAACTTCTCCTCCTATACCTTTCTTCTTTGCCTCTTTGTTAGTCATTATTCCCGATGAAGTAGAAATAATAGCAATACCCATATTATTTAACACCCTTGGCAAATTGTCCTTAGTAACATACACTCTTAATCCTGGTTTACTTACTCTCTTTAAGCAAGTGATTGCTGGTTTGCCACTTTTCTTATATTTTAAAATAATTCTTAATTC
>JALSMD010000009.1 GCA_026987855.1 Candidatus Falkowiibacteriota bacterium
GATTTACCGCTTCGTTTTGCTGACTTCGGGATGATACATCGTTATGAAAGATCAGGAGTGCTTAATGGTTTAATTAGAACTAGAAATTTTTCTCAAAATGATGCTCATATTTATTGCACCCGTGAACAAGTAAAAGAGGAGTTAATTAGTGTGCTTAAATTGTTTGATGAAGTTTACAATGATTTTAATATTAAAGATTATTGGTTTAGGCTTTCTTTGCCTGATTATAGCAACAAAGAAAAATATGGTGATTTGGAAAATAAAGAAATGTGGGAATATTCAGCTAACATTGCCCGCGAAGCAATGAAAGAATATGGAGTAAAATTTGTAGAGGTAGAAGGAGAAGCAGCCTTTTATGGACCTAAAATTGATGTTCAAATTAAAAATGTTTTTGGCCGCGAAGATACAATTGCTACTATTCAAATTGATTTTTATATGCCGGAACGATTTGATTTAAAGTTCATTAACAAAGAAGGCAAAGAAGAAAGGCCAGTTATTATTCACCGCGCTATTATGGGATCTTTTGAGCGCTTTATGGCTTTTTTAATAGAAAAAACCGGTGGCAATTTTCCAGTTTGGCTTTCACCAGTGCAAGTTAAAATTATTTCTGTAGGTGAAAGTCATGTTAAATATTGCCATAAACTATCTCAAGAATTTAGAGACAATGAAATAAGAGCAGAGGTTGATGATAGCAGCGAAACAGTGGGTAATAAAATTAGAAAAGCAGTTAAAGAAAAAGTTCCTTATATTTTAGTAATAGGAGACAAGGAAGTAAATTCTGATAAGTTAAGTGTGCGTGATAGAGGTAAGAAGGAGATAAGGAATATTAGTAAAGATGATTTCATGAAAGAAATTAAAGAGAAAGAAAAGAATTATCAGTAGTTTATTTATTTTTTTGATTTTTTAATAAAACTTAATTAAAAATAAAAAGTAAAATTTTTATATAATTTTGTTTGTCTTAATCCCGCCCTTGGCGGGTTTTTTGTTTTGATAAAATCTAAAATTTGTGATATAGTTTAATAATTATTTTGTTCTTTGACAAAAAATTTTAAGGAGGATGCTATGGATATTTTGTTGTGGTTAGGAACATTTTTGTTGATAGTGGTTGATTTTATTTGTTTGCCGTACCTTATAAAAGAAATGGCTAAGAGAGACTTTTTCTTTACAGTTGTTGAAGAAGGGACAGCAAAGGCAATCGTTGGGTCGGGAGGTGGTTTTCAAAAAGTAGTGTACCAGTATGAGGGTTATATCATTAATGACCCAACGAACTTACAGAATTATAATAACGAATATGATGATTGGGAAGTGTTAAGAGAAAAAGACAAAACAGAAGATAAAGCGGACTGGTTTATAGAGAAATTAGGGTTAAAAGGCGTTAAGTGGATTGGGCTACCAGGCCTACATAAAGTGTATAGGTATAAATTCAGATGGAACAGTTTGCGTCAATACAAAACACCAAAAGTAATAGACGCTGGTGGAGGAATTTACTATGAACCGCATGAGGAAGTTTTAGATTACGTTTTGTTACAACCAGACGTTTATTATGTTAGGGTTGAAAACGCTGAGGATATCGGCATGGTCCCATTAAACTTAGATATTATTTTAAGAATAAGGGTAAGCAATCCATATAAAGCTCTTTTTAGGGTACAGGAGTGGCTGGAGATGGTCTGGGGAAAGTATCTTACTGCCATTAGACTGTATGTAGCGCATCAAAGTTGGGAAGAACTGAACCGACGATTAGATGAAAAATCTCAAGAGATGCAGGATAGGATGAAAAAAGAAGAGGATTTTATACATAAAGAATATGGAGTTAGAGTTGAAGAGTTTAGATTCATTAGGATTAGTCCCGCGGGAACTCGTGCCTCAATGTATGAGGAGGCAGCCACAAAGCAATTTATGGCAGAGAAAGAGGCACAGAGGATTTTAACACTAGCTGATGCTGAGGCCAAAAAAATTCTTACTGTTACTGAAGCTGAAAAAGAGCGGATAAGAAGGATATATAATCAGATAAAAGAGTTTGGCGGATTTGGCGAGAAAATTAGGGCTTTTGAAGCCTTGGAGAAAGCGGCAAATAAAGGCACGGTAATTGTTTCCGCTCCAGAACTAGCTGCTTTTTCAGAAGTATATCGTCGTTTAGTTAGTAAAAGAGGAGGAGAAGGATAATGAAAATATTATTATTTTTTTTAAGTTTGCCCATTTTGTTGTTTATTTTGTTAAACATTGCAAGTAAACCAACTACAGGTGTAAATAGGCATTATGTTGTTAATACAATCATTGTGATATTGTTTGCTATATTAGTGATATATTCTATACCAATCATTTTGTTCCATGATTTTGATTTTAAGGGGCCTTTGAAAATGATTACAGGAGTCGGAGTTTATAAACCTTATTACATATATATTAGATTATTTCTTTTAGGATTGATTATTTATTTATTAATTAATTTCAGGTTAGGAGAAATTAATTGGGATACAGCTAAATCTTGGACATTTATTATAATGGTAGTAGCCACAATTATGGGAATAAAACATTATTATTTTCATAATGTTCATATTCCAAAAAAAGAAAAAGCAAGAGAGGCTATTATTGTTACCAAAACAAAAAGTGTTGTTAAAGGGGAAAAATTGGTTATTCGTCTTAAACCTCATCAGAAAATAGTGGTTGATAAAATTAATAGACATAAAAGATTTCAATTTATTTCTTTTACCGGACCTTTAATGGTCCGAGTAAATAATGGCAATAGCCAGTGTTGGTCAGTTGTTGAAAACACATTGCCTTGGTGGGCATATCGCAGCGGAAAATTGGAGGTAAAAGCAGGCAATATGCCTGTTACATTTACAATAATAATAGAGAAATAAAATATAAATATAAATAAAAAGGGACGATTTTCGTCCCTTCTTTTCTTTTTGTTTTTTTGTTATAATAAAACTAACATAATTAATTTTTTATTTATGTTTATCACAAAGAATAAAATTATTAAATTCTTTTTAGTTATTTTTTTATTTTTATTTTTTTCTAAATTATGTTTAGCCCAAGGAGTGACTTGTTCTGGTGTTGGTCAAAATTCACCAGATGGTCAAATTTGCGAGTTTCAGAATCCTTTGGGAGATAAAGTAAATGACCCCAATGTTTTTATTGGCACGGTAATCAATAAGATTTTAGGGATTGTGGGATCTATTGCTTTAGTTATGTTTGTTTATGGAGGTTTTACTTGGATGTTGGCAGGAGGAAACACAGAAAAAGTGCAGAAAGCAAAGAGTGTTTTGGTTTGGTCTACCTTAGGTTTAATAGCCATTTTTTCTGCCTATACTGCTGTAAAATTCCTTTTTGAAAATGTAAAATAGCATAAATAACATAAACGAAAGACCTGTTATCAAACAGGTTTTTTTAATTTATATTAGTAGTCCTTTATTGGATTGAAAGAATAGAAAGAAAAATACAATTTTCGTGTTTTCTTGTTTTTAATTTGTTGGACAAAAGAAAAAAAATATGTTAAAGATATTACATGTAATTATTATTAATTTTTTGTATGGGAAAGATT
The DNA here is from genome assembly GCA_026987855.1 of Candidatus Falkowiibacteriota bacterium. Classification (GTDB taxonomy): domain Bacteria; phylum Patescibacteriota; class Patescibacteriia; order Patescibacteriales; family JALSMD01; genus JALSMD01. The sequence continues at coordinate 3,542 of JALSMD010000009.1, forward strand.
GGTGTTTTTGATTCTGGTTATGGAGGATTAACAATTTTAAAAGAATTTTTAGTTTCCCCCGTTTTGTCTGTTTATGATTATATTTATTTAGGCGATAATGCTCGTACGCCTTATGGCAATAAGTCAACAAATACTATTTATAAATACACTTGTCAAGCAATTGATTTTTTATTTAATAAGGATTGTGAGTTGATAATTACTGCTTGTAATACTGTTTCGGCTAAGGTTTTAAGAAGCATTCAACAGGAATATTTACCTTTTAATTATCCAGACAAAAAAGTTTTGGGTGTGGTTATACCAATTATAGAAGAGATAGTTGAAATACAAGCACGAAAAATAGGTGTGATTGGCACTCGTGCTACTATTGAGTCGCATATTTATAGAAAGGAATTGGAAGAAAGAGATGTAGATAAAAAAATTTTTGAGCAAGCGACCCCTCTTTTAGTTCCTTTGGTTGAGGAGAATTGGATTGGAAAACCAGAAACAAATAAAATTTTAAAAAAGTATTTACGGCCATTAAAGAACAAAAAAATTGATATTTTAGTTTTGGCTTGTACACATTACCCCTTTTTGATTAAGGACATTAGAAGGATTATGGGCAAAAATTGTAAAGTTCTAGATGTTCCAAAGATTATGGCAGAAAAATTAGAAGATTATTTGGTTAGACATCCAGAAATTAAAAACAAATTAGATAAAAACAAAAAAAGAATTTTTTATACTACTGATAATGCTGATTATTTTAAAGATTTTTGTAAAAATTTTTTAAAAGACGAAAAAGGAAATTTTCAAACAATAAAACTATAAATTGCCCCTGTAGTTTAATGGATAAAACGGAGACCTCCTAAGTCTTAGATCCAGGTTCGATTCCTGGCGGGGGCACTAAAATACAACATAAAACAGGGCAAAAGCCCTGTTTTATGTTGTATTTATAACGTCAATAAATACAATAGATTTTAGGTTAGAAACGCAAAGGAATAGGCAATAATGTACATTTGGACAACTACTGCGGTAATAGTAATAAATAGGAAGTCTGCATTAAAAATTGGGGTTTGTTTTTTTGCAGCTTCCCCTTCGCTGCATTGCTTTGTTGTGTTCATAGGTTTTGTTTTTAATTTTTATTTTTGTTTTTAACATTTTTTAAGCTTCTATTTTAAGTATAGCATATTTTTAAAAGATCGTCAATATAGTGTATTAGTCCACATCATTTTGGACACCATGTTATTTTGAATTAAATAATCCACAGGAGAAGTTAAATTTAAGCTCCAATGG
>JALSMD010000010.1 GCA_026987855.1 Candidatus Falkowiibacteriota bacterium
TGAACCAAACACAGATTATTATAATATGCCTTATACTTTCTCTTATACAGGATATCATTATCATTCTGTTATTTTAACAGGATTAACAGCAGGGACCTACTATTATTATATCCGTTGTTTGGATGATGAAGGAGTAGCTGATACTGATGATTATATAATTACCTTTACTATTTCTGAGGAAGGTCTAGAAGCTGGCGGCGCTGGTGCCGGCACAGGTGGTGCTGGTGTCGGCGGTGGTGGCGGAGGTGGATTAGGCACTGGCCTGGGTGTGGGAACTGGCGAGTATTTGCCAAACCCCCCTTTACCAGAAAATCCCGATGTAATTTTGGAAGGATGGGCATATCCTTACAGCAAAGTTATTTTATTATTGGACGGCCAAGAAAAACAAAATGTTGTTGCTGATGTAAATGGGGCCTTTTCTTTTGGGTTAAGCGAATTAACTCAAGGCGTTTACACTTTTGGAATTAGAGCTAAAGATTCCGACGGTTTAGAATCAATAACTAACAACTCAACTTTTTATATTCAAGAAGGGACAAAAACAGTTGTTTCTGATATTTTCTTATCCCCTACTATTAGTTTGAGCCAAGAAATGGTTGAGCCCGGGGCAATAATTAGCGCTTCAGGACAAACTCGTCCTGGTAGTATTATTGAAATTTGGCTCTATCCAGATAAAAGTAATTTAAGTGATGATGAAATTATTAAAGCGGAAAAGGAGGTTGATTCTAGTGGCAAGTGGCAAGTTTTCATCAACACTACTAATTTAAATAGTGGAACTTATAAGATAAAAACCAGAGCATCTTATGAAAATATTGGGTATAGTGAATTTAGCAAAGAATTAAGTATAGGCATAGGCGAAGCGCCAGCAAAAGAAGAAGGGGAGTGCCCAGGAGCAGATTTAAATCATGATGGCCGAGTTAATATTACTGATTTTTCAATTTTGCTCTATTATTGGAACAGCAACAACGCTTGCGCTGACCAAAATCATGATGGATCAGTTAATTTAATAGATTTTAGTATTATGATGTATTATTGGACAGGATAGAAATTTGGCGGTTTTGGCAAATTTGTGGTATAATATGGATAACTATTATAATATATAAAACATAATTAATAATAAGTTGCAAAGTTAATAAGAAGATTTAATTATTAAATAGTAATCGTATGGCATTTTTAGATAAATTAAAAAGCAAAATGGAGGTAGAAGATTTAAAAAAGGAACCAAAAAAGACAGAAGAAAAAAAGCCAAGCGCAGATTATACACAATTAGATGTTGATATTTATGAAACTAAAAATGAATATATTATTTGTGCGCCAGTGCCAGGAGCGGAAATTAAAGATTTAGATATTACTATTGAGAATGAAAATGATGTTGTTACTATAAAAGGAAAAAAACAAATGCCTATCATTGATGACTCAAAAGAAGAGGACAGAAAATATTTACGCCAAGAATGTGGTTGGGGAACATTTTATAGACAGATAATTTTACCGCAGGAAATTGATGTCCCTAAAGTAGAGGCTAAACTTATTAAAGGGGTTTTAATGTTAAGATTGCCTATCCTTCGCTTGCCAACCAAGGGCAAGAAAAAAATTGAAATAAAATCTTAAAACTAAGAAACTTATTTTATATTATGAAAAAGTTAGTGGGTTTAATTTTGGCTTGTTTAATAAATTTTTATTTAACTTTAGCATTAGTTGTTCCAACTTATGCAGCGGGAGCAACTTTATTTTTTTCTCCTTCTAAAGGATCCTATGAAGTGGACAAAAGTTTTATAGTAAAAGTAATGGTAGACAGTGGTGGCGGTTTAGGCATTAATGCGGCTGATGGAACTATTAAATTTGATCCAGAATATTTGAGTGTATCTAATGTTAACAATTCTGGATCAGTTTTTAAATTGTGGGTAGCAGAACCAAGTTTTTCTAATAGCAATGGAACAATTTCTTTTTCTGGAGGATTGCCAGGTGCTTACACTGGAAATTCTGGTTTAATTTTTACTATTACCTTTAAAGCTAAAAAGGTCGGTGAAACCAAACTTAGTTTCGCAAATGGCGCAGTTTTAGCCCCTGACGGTAAAGGAACAAATGTTTTATCTGGATATGGTTCAGCTACTTATACTATTACAGAGAAAAAAGAGGAGCCTAAAAAAGAAGTCAAGAAAACTAGCAGACAAAAAACAGAAGAGAAGAAAACGCAAGGTATATTACCACCATTACCAGAAGTTTCTTCTCCTACTCATCCAAAAGAAGATGTTTGGTATGCCAACAATGATCCAGAATTTCAGTGGAAACTATTGCCAGATTTATTAGGTGTTAGTTTAATGATCACCCATAGTCCTACCTCTGATCCAGGACCAAATTTGGATGGCATTATTGAATCCAAAAAATATGAAGATGTTGAAGATGGAGAATGGTATTTTCACATTAAATACAAAAATCAATATGGTTTTGGTAAAATTGCCCATAGGCGATTTTTAGTCGATGTTACCCCTCCTAAAGAATTTACAATTACAGTTGACAATAAAGGAGATGCTACTAACCCATCGCCAGTATTAAAGTTTGTTACCCAAGATGAGACCTCAGGATTAGATTATTACAAAATTACCATTGATACGAAAACAAGTGAAATAAAAGCAGATGATTTTAACGGCTCATATCAATTAGATGTTTTGCCGCCAGGAGATCATCAGGTAACAGTAGCTGCTTTTGATAAAGCTGGTAATACTGCCTCTTCAACATCAAATTTTTTTATAGAGCCTTTGAAGGCGCCAGTTATTACAGATATTCCCAAGATTATTAGCAAACGAGATGAATTAATAATCAGAGGCGCTTCCTTTTATCCTGATGTAGAAGTTAAGATTTATATAGCTAGTGAAGGCAAGGATGAACCAGAAGAATTTAGCACTAGAACCGATAATGAAGGTAATTGGTCTTATTTTCACAAGAAGAGTTTAAAAAAAGGAAATTATGAAATTTGGGCTAAAATAGTTGATAATCGTGGCGCGCAGAGTATTGATTCTGCTAAACATGTATTAACAGTAACAGCCCCTTCTATTATAGAGTCATATGGTTGGATGATAATAGGAGTTTCAATAATTATTATAGCAGTTTTAATAGCTTATATTCTTTTCTTAAGACATAAATTTGATGAAGAGCGTAGACGTATTAAACGTGAAGTTAAAGAAGCAAAAACAAGGTTGACAGAAATATTTACTGCTCTGCGCGAGGAAGTTAACGAGTTGATGGAGTTAGCAGACAAGAAGGCTGGTTTGAGCGAATCAGAAAGAAGAGTTAAAGAAAAATTAGAAGAAGCTTTGGATATTTCAGAAGAATTTTTAGACAAAGAAATTGAAGATGTAGAAAAAGAAATAAAAATAAAAGACAATAATAACAACCATTGATTTTGAAGAATTTAAATATTTTAAATAAAGCTCCTTGTTTGTAAATAAGGAGCTTTATTTTAGACTAAATAGATAAACTTTAATCAAATTTATATAAATTAATTTATGGAGAAAATAAAAATTTTTACATTCAAAACCAAAGAAGAAAAAGAAAAGAAAAATAAAATAACTGTTGTTAAGGTTGGTTCACTAAAAGAAGTTTATAAAAAATTTTTAGCAAACAGAACAGATAATGAAGAAAATCAAGTGCCGTCCGGAGCTTTGAATATTATTGATGCTTTCAAAAAATACCAGCTTAATTTAAAAAAGGGTAAGAAAGGCAGGCTGTTAATAGCTGGTGGTTTTGTTAGAGATATTATACTTGGGCAAAATCCAAAGGATTTGGATTTTGTATCTGATTTGTCTTGTGAAGAAATTTTAGACTTATTACAAAAGGCTAATATTCCACACATTAAATACATAAATATAACAGGTGTATCTTGTCCAGTTGTGAGAGTAAAATTTAATAATGGGGAAGAGTATGAAATAGCTACTTTTAAAAGCTCTAAGGACTGGGAAGGAAAAATTACGCCGGGAGTTGATGCATCTAATCGTGATTTAACTATAAATTCGCTTTTATACAATCCTATAAGCGGAAATATTATTGATTATAATTCAGGCATAAAGGATATTCAAAATCAAATTTTGCGTTTTACTCCGCCAGCAGAAAAGATAATTAGACAAGATCCAATAAGAATGCTCCGCTTTTTAAGATTTTTATTCAAAACTGGTTTTAAGGCTGACCCGGAATCTCGCGATGCTATTTTAAAATTCAGAAAACTTATTAGAGAGGTGGCTCCTGAAAGAATAAAAATGGAGTTGGAAAAAATTCTTTCTATAACAAATCCCAATGAAATGCTTAAAAGTTTGGATAAGTATAATCTTTTGTCCGAAATTTTACCAGAAGTAGAAGAATTAAAAAAATGCGAACAAGGGCCACCTTATCATTTAGAAGGAAATGTATTTAGGCATACATTGTTGGTAACAGAAAATTTACCGCCTCAGCCATCATTACGATTAAAATGGGCAGCAATTTTTCATGATATTGCTAAGCCAGAAACCAGGAAAGAAGAAACAAAAGATGATAAGAAAAAAGTTAGTTTTTTAGGACATGATAAATTAGGCGCCCAAAAAGTAAAGCCAGTTTTACGGCGATTGAGGTTTTCTGAACAAGAGATTAAGGAAATATCTTGGCTTATTAGCAAACATATTAGCATATTACGCAATACTATTTATAGAATTGAACAAGCCAAAGATAAGGCATTCCAAAAATCTGTCGGTTATTTTAAAAAAATGATAAGTGAGTTTGGCGAAAG
>JALSMD010000011.1 GCA_026987855.1 Candidatus Falkowiibacteriota bacterium
AACCCCGAGGGATTTAATGATAGTATTGTTAGAGAGGCAATAAAATTAGTAGGCGAAGGAAAAATTGCTGTTATTAAATCAACAATTTTGCCGGGCACGACAGAATCTATTCAAAAAGAAAATCCTCGCATTTATGTTCTACATTCTCCAGAATTCTTACGGGAAGCAAGCGCAGCTTATGATACAGCTAATCCAACAAGAAATATAGTTGGAATCCCTATTGATAACGAAGAATACCAAAAAAAAGCCAAATTAGTAATGTCAATACTACCAAAGGCGCCGCATAATATAATCTGTAAAGCTTGCGAAGCAGAATTGATTAAATATGGTAGTAATTGTATGTTATACCTAAAAGTTATTTACGCTAATATATTATATGATTGTGCTCGCAAATTAAAATGCGACTGGAAAAAAGTTAAAGCAGGCATAGCTACTGATCCAAGAATAGGAGAATCTCACCTTGAACCAATACATCAAAGTGGTCGTGGCGCAGGAGGGCATTGTTTTATTAAAGATTTTGCCGCTTTTGTTCAAATGTACAAAAAAATTACTAGTGACGAACTAGGTTCTAAAGTTTTAGGGGCTCTGGAAAATAAAAATATTGATTTATTAATTAATAGCAATAAAGATCTTGACTTGTTAACTGGCGTTTACGGCGAAGAAGTTATTAAAAAATTTAAAAATTTAAATTAACTATTTGTTATGTCTAATGTTTTGGTCATAAACTCTGGTTCTACTTCTATAAAGTATAAAGTATTTGATTGGAAATTAAAACTAATGGCTGAAGGTAATGAAGAAAATGTCCAAGACCACGAAGAGGCCTTAAAAAAAATATTACGTAATATTATAAATATTGGCGAAATAAAAGCAATTGGACATCGAGTTGTGCATGGGGGTGACAAATTTAGCCAGCCAACAATTATAAACGATGAAATTATTAAAGAATTAGAAGAATTGAATAATTTGGCGCCTCTTCATAACCCCTATAATTTAGCTGGTATTAAAATAATGAGAGATTTTTTGCCTGACACTCCTCAAATAGCTGTTTTTGATACGGCTTTTTATTTTTCTTTACCTGATTTAGCTCGTTATTATGCCTTACCTTGGAAGATAAGTGAAACATACAATATCAGGCGTTATGGATTTCATGGCATTTCTCATCAATTTGTAAGTGAAAAAGCAGCTTATAAACTAAGAAAAAAAATAAATGAAATTAATCTTATCACTTGTCATTTAGGAGGCGGTTGGTCTATTACAGCGATTAAAGCTGGAAAACCCGTAGATACTTCTATGGGATATACTCCTATGGAGGGCTTGATAATGATGACAAGAGCTGGCGATGTTGATGTCGGTATAATTTTTAGTTTACTAAATAATGATGAAATTGACTCTTTAAATAAGGAAGAACATATAAAAAATATTTATAAATTACTAAATTATGAATCAGGTATCAAGGGTTTATCAGGAGGAATCAACAATTTTAAAGATTTATTAAAAGAAAAAAATTTAGGCAATAAAAAAGCAAAATTGGCCTTTGACTTAGCAATTTATCGCTTAATAAAATATATTGGCGCTTATTGGTTTTTGCTTGATGGTAAGGTAGATGCTATTGTTTTTACTGGTGGAATTGGCGCTGGTGATCCTCAAACACGAAACGAGGTAATGCGTAAATTAAAATTTCTAAAAAAAGTAAAAACTTTTAGCATAAAAACAGATGAAGAATTAATGATAGCTAAAGAGACTATTAAAAAAATAACTTAAAAATGATTCGCTTGTTATATTCAAAAATAAATAGCATTACTATAGCGGCTTTGGCAATTGCAGGATCTTCTATGCTAAGCCGTTTTTTAGGTATTTTTAGAGATCGTATTTTAGCTGGTGAGTTTGGTGCTGGCAAAACTCTTGATGTTTATTATGCTGCCTTTCGTATTCCTGACTTAATTTTTAATTTGCTGGTTTTAGGGGCTTTGTCAGCTGGCTTTATTCCTGTATTTACTAAATTGATAAATAAACCACAAAATAAAGTAAAAAAATTTTTACACAAAGAAACCGAAGCCTGGGAATTGGCAAGTATTATTATTAACATTATTGCTATAAGTTTGATAGTATTATGTGGCTTAGGAATAATCTTTGCTCCCCTCATTATGAAGTTAATAGCTCCGGGCTTTGATGTTCACCAAAAAGAAATTACGGCTAATTTAACGCGTATTATGTTCCTTTCTCCAATCTTTCTGGGTATTTCTAGTGTTTTAGGGGGAATTTTACAATCGTTTAAAAGATTTTTTGTCTATTCATTATCACCGATTTTTTATAATATTGGGATCATTTTTGGCGCTCTTTATTTGGTGCCAATTTTTGGCGTTTATGGTTTGGCTTGGGGAGTAGTTATAGGGGCTTTTATGCATATGTTCATTCAATTGCCGGCTGTTTTAAAGCTTGGCTTTAAATATGTCCCTAAATTGGATTTAAAAAATAAATATGTGCGACAAATAGGCAAAATGATGGTGCCACGAACACTTAGTTTAGCCGTCTCTCAACTAAATTTAGTAGTAATAACTATAATCGCCTCTACCCTAACTAGTGGATCTTTGGCAATATTTAACTTTGCTAACAACTTACAATCTTTTCCAATTGGCATCTTTGGTATTTCATTTGCTGTAGCTGCTTTCCCTACTTTATCAGCAGTGTCAAACAATAAAGATAAATTAACACAAAATTTCTCTTTAGTTTTTAGGCAAATTTTATTTTTTATTGTTCCTTCTACGGTTTTACTTTTAACTTTGCGCGCTCAAATTATTAGAGTTATTCTTGGAACAGGTCAATTTGATTGGGAAGATACTATTTTAACTATTCAAACTCTTGGTTTTTTCTCCGTCTCTTTGTTTGCCCAAGCTACATTGCCTTTACTTATTAGAACATTTTATGCGCGCCGCAATTCATTAACACCGTTTTTAGCTGGACTGGCGGCTACTGTCATAAATATTCTGCTTTCTTGGTTCTTAGCTCCCCTGCTTGGTGTAGCTGGATTGGCCTTAGCTTTTTCTTTGTCTAGTATTGCTAATTTTTTACTCTTGTGGATTTTGTTAAAATTTGAATTAGGAGACATGGACGAAATGAAAATTTTAATTTCAGTGGGCAAATTTAGCTTGGCCAGTCTAGCAGCTGGTATTGCCATTCAAAGCGCTAAACTAGCTATCTGGCCATTTGTTGATATGACTAAACTATGGGGCGTATTAACACAAGGGTTAGTAGCTGGCCTTGCTGGTATTATAGCTTATATCATTTTTGGTTATCTGTTGGGCAGTGAAGAGCTGTTCTCTTTCTGGCATTCCCTTAAAAAACGTTTACCTTTCTATAAAGTAGAAATAGATGACCAAGGTGAAGCTAGGGGGATTTGACTTTTAAAAAATAATATATTATTATAGTTTAAGTAATTAAAAAATTGTTAATAAAATAATAAAGCAGGTTTATGCTGTTTTATTATTGAGTAAAAATATGTCTCAAGATAATATGATTAAATTTGAATGTACCGAATGTAAAAGAATTAACTATTTTTCCAGAAAAAATAAAAAGTTGATTAAAGAAAGATTGGAATTGAAAAAATATTGTAAATTTTGTAAAAAACACACCCTTCATAAAGAAACCAAATAATGCGGGATTAGTTAAATGGTATAACGTCGGTCTCCAAAACCGAAGTCGGGGGTTCGATTCCCTCATCCCGTGCAAAAAATCAAGGGGCTTATTGCTCCTTGATTTTTTGTAGGGCATGAGGGTGAGAACCCCCGTAGAAAACTGCGGATTAAAAACAAAATTATTAGAACGGATATTAAAATATAGAAATAACCTAAAAGGTATAGAAAAAGGATGGGAAGGGGCTTGCCCCTTCGATTCCCTTACACGCGCAAAAAATCAAGAGTTACTATCTCTTGATTTTTTGTATTTTTTTTATTTGTTTATTTAAAAATATTTTTAAAATAAGGCCAATGCCAAGCAATATGAAATATAGACACCACCACCATAACAATGCCAGTATTGACATGCCAAACTAAAATATTAAAAGGCAAAGGAATAATTATTCCAAAATTTTCTCTAAGAACTAATAAAACACCTAAAATCCCTGATATTAAAAACGAAAATAAAAGGACTAAATTCCAAATTAAACGATGTTTAACTAAACTAATTTTATTTATCTTGCTTAAAACATAAGTAATAGCATATAAAATAACAACCATAATAACTATTATTAACATAGGGTACGTCTTGGCGCGACGATTATCTTCTTTAATATTAATCTCTTTGCCTGTTAAAGTTGATTCGGCAATTGCTTTAGCTGTACTTGGTTCTAATCCATAATTATCATGCAACAATTGAAAAGAATCAGATGGCTTAACCTTATAACCTAAAAATTCAGATAACTTGCTAGCATACTCTTGGGCGTTAATTTTATAAATATCAGCAACTTCTTGAATAGTTTTTTCTTTTAATTCTTTACCACTAATTAAATCATTATCAATATTATTAGCGCTCCCTAGCATCTCTTCTTCTGGTTTGCGATTAGTGGGCGCAGGTTCAGAATGATCACAAATACCATTATTATCAGTATCTATATAGCGATGACATTTTCCTGGATAGGTATCATTAACTTCTCCATACGGACAATCATCCCAAGCTAAAATAGGGTTATTCCAAAAAATAATAAG
>JALSMD010000012.1 GCA_026987855.1 Candidatus Falkowiibacteriota bacterium
GAGGCTTTATATATTGCTGAGGCAGGCATCAACTATTACGTCTGGCATCTAGCTCATGATCCTAATGATTTTTATGACGGCACGGGAATTGATCCAGGTGATCCAGGTGAGCCATATGGCCCATACCAACATTCCTACACTGCGCCGTCAAGTGGACGTAGTGGCGTTTTTGAACTAGAAATAACTCCCCCACCAACCGGATCAACAATTGTTACAATTAAATCAACGGGGTGGTTAGATGAATATCCAAATATTAAGAGGAGCATTACTGTTAAATATGGCATTCCTTCTTTGGCTCAATATTCATTTTTAACAAATACAGATGTATGGTTTGGTAATACTGAACAAGTTAGAGGAAAACTACATTCAAATGGGGGGATACGCATGGATGGAACCAATGATTCGTTAGTAACATCTGCTCTTGCAACTTACATCTGCCGACTAGAACATGGATGTTCTCAAAATAATTGCATCTCACCTTGTTCTTGGACAAATACTGGTTGTGAATGCCCAGGTGTGTGGGGTTCTGGTCCTAATTCTAATTTGTGGAAATACCCGGTTCCGACTATTGACTTTAATACTATAACTTTAAACATATCGCAAATGAAAACAAAAGCACAAGAAAAAGGTATTTATTTGCCACCAACAAATGGAAATGAATATGGTTATCATATCACTTTTTTAGCCAATGGCACCTTTGATGTTTATACCGTTAATAGTTTAAAATCTCCCCTTGCTCAACTTAATGAAGCTGGTACGGGTTTTGTATATTTGAGGGAAGAAATCAACACTGAAACTTTTAACAACAACTATAATATTCCTGAAAATGGGCTAATTTTTGCAGAAGATGATGTGTGGGTTGATGGTATTGTTAATGGCAGGGCTACATTAATTGCAGCACGCCTTCCAGATAATCCCAATGAGCGTAAAAATATTATTATTAACGACAATTTGCAATATCTAGATCGTAATGGAAACAATGTCTTAGGTTTAATTGCACAACAAGACATTAAAGTCCCTAAGCATGCTCCTACAAACTTAACAATAGATGCCATCTTATTAGCGCAAAATGGACATTGCTATAGAAATTATTATTATCCCAATAAAGTTAACAATAAAATTGAGGTTTACGGGAGTATTATTACCAACAAATTTTGGACTTGGTCTTGGGTAAATAGTTTTAATACAGTCATTGATGGATATTTAAATACTGTTTCTATCTATGACTCCAATGTCATATTCTCTCCCCCGCCATTTTTCCCCAATACAGGAGAATATAGTTTTATTTCTTGGGAAGAAAAATAAATAATATAATTTTAAAAATATGTTTCACAAAAATATAAATTATCCCTTTGGCTTAGATATATCTGACCTTTCTTTGAAAGCAATTCAACTAAATAAACGAGGAGAAAAAATTAAAATCCAAGCCTTTAATAAGATATCATTAGAACAAGGTATTATTGAAAATGGAGAAATAAAAAATCAAGAAAAGGCCATTAAAGCAATAAAAAACTTAATTAATAAGCCAAAGTTTGGAAGGTTTAACCTTAATGAGGTTGTAGCCTGTTTACCTGAACCAAAAACCTTTATTAAGTTAGTAAAAATAGATAATAGCCCCAACAAAATAGAAGATTTAATTGCCTCTGAAATTGAAAAACATATCCCTCTAGAAGTAAATAAAATGTATTATGATTGGCAAATTGTAAGTAAAACAAGTGATTCACAAATGGTTTTGGTTGGCGCCTCTCCGAAATATTTGGTAGAACAATATCTAAATACTATCGAAAAAGCTGGCTTATCAACTATTGCTTTAGAAATAGAGGCTCAAGCAATTAGTCGCGCTCTTATTCCTAAACAACAAGTTACAAAACCTAAAAAATATGGTATAATTGATATAGGCGCAAAAAGATCTAGTATGTTTATTTACGCTAATGATGCTATCCTTTTTAATGTTAGTATACCGATTTCTGGCCAAGAGATTACCAAACAAATAGCCAAAACCCTTGAAATTAACGAAAAACAAGCAGAATTAGCAAAAATTATTTGTGGGTTAGATGAAACAAAGGCTCAAGGGATTATAAAAAAAATTCTCTCTAATATGATTAAAAATCTAATTGAAAGAATTGAAAGAGTCTTAGAATTTTACGAAAATCACTATGGGTCCTACGGAAATTTAGATGAAATACTACTATGCGGGGGGGGAGCAAACATTAAAGATCTGAACAAAATTATAGAAGAAAAAATATCCTTAAAGGTAAAATTGGCTGATGCTTTTATTAATTTAAATCAAGTGACTAGCGATTTTAAAGATTTTACAGAATTACACAAACTAAACACTGAAACTTTTAATGCTAAAAAGGGCAAAACTATTTCTCTAAAACAAGATTCTAGCCTGTCATATGCTACTGCTATTGGTTTGGCCTTAAGAGAAATTTTATCTAAATAACATTATGATTACCCTTAATATCTTACCACCAGAAAAAAAGAAAGAAATTAAATTATGGTATTTATATAAAAATTTAAAAACTGCTATGCTATTACTAATTATTTATATCAGCATAGTAGCAATGCTTATTTTGTTTGCTAAACTATTTCTTCAAATTAATTTTGTCAATCTTTCGCAAGATGTAAACACATTGATTAACAATAATCAAAATTCAAACAAAAAAATTGGGGAGATTAAGGCAAAAATTAACAATATAACCAAAATCCAAAAGGAGAACGTAAAATGTTCAAATGTTTTAAAGGATATAGTTAATAAAACAAATGATAATATAAAATTTTCTAAAATAAGTTTAAATGTTAATGAAAATAAACTTGTCTTAGCTGGGCATGCTAAAACAAGAGACGATCTTCTTAATTTTAAAAAACAATTAGAAAAATCAAACAATTACTCTAATATCGATCTACCGATTAACAATATTCTAGAAAAAGAAAATATTAATTTTAATATTCAACTAAAAATTGAGTCTTATGATTTCCAACAATAATTCAAAAAAAATCGATATAAAACAAAAAATAATTCTTCTTATTTCTGGAACTATATTATGGATTGTTGGTATTACTATTTTAATTATTATTCCTCAAATTCATTCTATAAATGATTTAGGAGAAAGAATTAAAAGCCATAAAATATACCTAGAAGAACAATATGAAAATAAAATAAACGAACAGAAGAATAAAAAAAAATTAGAAATAATTGAAAAAGAAATAAAAAAAATAGACCAAATGTTTATTAGTCAAAATCGTGAATTAGAATTCATTACTACTCTAGAGGAAATAGCCAGCAGGCACAACATTAAACAAAAAATATCTTTAGAGGACAATAATCAAAAAGAGGAAAACAATAAGGGATATAAAGAAAATAGGCTACAATTAACCTCTCAAGGGACATTCTCTGATTTATTAAATTATCTTATGGATATAGAATCTCTTAATTATTACATTAATATAAAGTCAATAGAATTTATATCAAAAAACGACGACAGCAAGAACAAATATGTTCCAAATATGATACAACAAGAAGACGCTAATAATGACAACCAAATAATGTGTAAAATTGTAGCCAATACTTACTGGAAATAAAAAATATGACAATGAAAATAAAACTAAAATTTTCACTTAAAAAAATACTTTTTTATTTTTATATATTTTATGCTATTCTATTTGTAGCAACTATTATTCAGCTAGGAATCTTTTTTAAGAAAAAAGTATATGAGGTTATTACTCTTGATGGGAAAACTTTAATGATGCAAGGCAATTATAAACACACAATACAAAACAATGTTAATATTAATAATTTTGAAAAAATAATTAAAAACATTGAACAAAAAACAGCAAAGCCGGAATATAAAAATTTTAAAAATATTTTTAAAGAATAACTTTCAAGTAGTCTGATTATAATAAGTAGATATTCTTTTTAAAAAAAATAAAGACAACAACAAAAAGGTAATTCCTAAAGGATGATTTAAATAAGGACTAAAAAAATGAATAACTGAAATTACGATTATAAATACGACAAATGATGTTTTTAGTAATATAAGTTCTTGGCCATAAAACATTTTTTTAAATTTATCGAAAATCAAATAACCTATAAAAATTAAATAAGATAACAGTCCGCCGAGGCCTAATTTGAGCCAAACATCTAACCAGCCCCACTCAAAAGCATAAGTAGTATACATGCCGTCGCAACTGTGCTCTAAAATTTTTGGATCACTAGATCTATATGTGACTGTAGATCCAAAGCCGCTTCCCAAAATGGGGCTATTTTTTATTTTTTTCCATAAATTTGGCAATAACGACCAACGAGAAGAGACGCCTGCCTCTCCTGAAACTTGTGATACTCGTTTGGTTAAGGTGTCAGTAATTTGTACTGCTGTGCTTGCCTTTGGAAAAGGAAATTTAGCAACAACAATGGATAAACAAACACCCATAAAAAATGTTAACAAAATTACAGCCATAGAGTTAATAAAACCTTTTAATTTATATCGCCTAGCAAAATAAAACGTTATCAAAACACACCCCACAAGCAAACCAATCCAATTGCTGCGCGATAAACTAATAATTGTTGTTGCTGCAAAAGAAAATAAAATCAAAAAATAAATATAATAATATTTGTTTTTTAATATTTGCTTATTGGCTTGAATGCTAGATATTACAAAC
>JALSMD010000013.1 GCA_026987855.1 Candidatus Falkowiibacteriota bacterium
GAACTTATTATTTAAAAACTCGCCATTCAAAGTAAGCAAGATTACATTTATAAATCATTTAGCAAAGTAGCCTTAGGTTTGCCCTTTTGGGTTATTTGGCTGAGGCTGGCTAAAATTTATTTAATAATTCTGGGTTTGTCATCTGGCTCTGAGCAACTTCTTTGGTAATTACTTTCTTCTCATATAAACGCTTTAAATCTTGGTCTAAACTAACCATTCCTTCTTTTGCACTAGTTTCAATTACTGTTTTAATTTGGGCAATTTTATTTTCTCTAATTAGATTAGAAACAGCCGGAGTGTTAATCATAATCTCGCGGGCTGCTACTCGACCACCTTCAATACGGGGCAATAAACGCTGGGAAATTACTCCAGCTAAAGTCATAGATAATTGTAAACGGACTTGATTTTGTTGATATGGAGGAAAAATGTCAATAATACGATCAATAGTTTGGGCAGCGCTATAAGTATGGAGGGTTGCTAATACCAAATGACCGGTTTCAGCCAAAGTAATAGTGGCGGCAATAGTTTCTAAATCTCTCATTTCCCCCACCATTATTACATTAGGATCTTGTCTTAAAGCGTGTTTAAGGCCATCGGCAAAAGAAAGCATATCACTTCCTAATTGTCTTTGAATAATAATACTCTTTTCTGGTTTAAAAACGTATTCAATTGGGTCCTCTAAAGTAATAATGTTGCACCTTTTGTTAAGATTGATGTAATTTATCATTGCTGCTAAAGATGTGGACTTACCGCAACCAGTCGGTCCTGTTACTAAAATTAGTCCTTGTTTTAAGTCTAATAATTTATAAATAATTTTTGGCATTTCAATATCTTCCAAAGTGGGCATTTTATCACTGATAACGCGGGCTACTAAACCAATATTATTTTTTTCGTAATGCAAGTTAACGCGAAAACGACAGTTATCTAAAGAAAAACCAAAATCTAATTCTTTAGTATTAATAAAACGTTCTTTTTGTTCATTGTTTAAAATAGCAAAGATCATTTGCTCCATTTCTTTGTTGGTTAATGGTTTTTTTCCTTCAATTTCAAATAATTCGCCGTCAATTCTTAATACTGGCGGCACTCCAACTACTAAATGAATATCAGATGCTTTTTTATTGATAGCAATTTTAAATAGTTCCTTTATAGTCATAAAATTCAATTAAATTATTATATATTTTTATCTTATCTTAAAAAAATGCAAAAGTCAAAGATTGACAAAAATAAAAAATTTATTATTATTAAAAATCAAAAAAACAAAAGGAGGGTAAAATGAAAAAAATGCTTTTTTTCCTCGTTCTTTTTGTTATAACAGGGTGCGCCACAAAACAGGCTACAAAAGAGGTTATCATAACTAAAACTCCTGAAGGAAAAATACAATATCGTTATATTTATAAAGGAAGAGGAAATATTGGCACAGAGGATATTCTGGATTGGGCAAATGCCGTTAACATTATTAAAGATAAAAAAGAAACAGAAGATGATAGTAAACAAAAAGGAAGGGAAGGGAAGTTGGTAATCATCAATGTATCATACAAAAAACAAAAGATCTATATAAATTCTGGTTTGTCGCAAAAAACTATATCAATACCAAAGATGACTCAGAAAACCATTAAGATAAGAAGCAAAGAAAAAATTTATATAAAAAATGGCAACAAACAGGCCGTTCTCCCGGCTAAACACAAAAAAACGATAACAATAAAAGGAAGCGGCAAAATAATTATTATATACCTATCATCACAACAATAAAAATAAAAGAAAAATAAAGGCGCTCTTTTATGAAGAGCGCCATTTTGTTTACTTAAAAAGTTGCTTTTCCTAGATATTTAAAGACAAAATAAGTAATAGAATAAGCTAATATAATAATAGCTAAACCAATAATAGCTCTCTGGATTGTGTTTTTTGCCTTACGTATTTTTTCTTCTTCTCCTCCTGCAGTCATCCAATTATAGCCAGCTATAAGCATTAATACTACAAAGATAATTCCCAACAATGATAAAAAGGCCTTAATAACTATTGCCATCGTGCTTCCAATTGTGGTGCTGGTGTCAAAGCCTGTTTTGGAAATAAAAGCATTTTCCTGTTCCTTCACATCTCCCATAAAAGAATCGCTATCTAATCCTACAGCTAAAACGTTTTTATTTATTACAAGAAAGCTACAACAAATAAAGATTAACCATATAAACACTTTATTATATTTCTTCATATTATTTTAAAATAAAATTAACTAGAATAAAGTTCCAAATTGCATAAGAACCAACAACAATAATTAGGCCAATGATTGCTCTTCTGATTGTATTAATTGCCTTGTCTACTTTCTCTTGGCTCCCTGCTGCTGTCATCCAATGATAACCGCCAATTAACATTAAAATAATAAAAATAACTCCTAGAAGCGACAAAAAAGCATTTACTGCTACTCCCAAAACTTCTGAAAGCGTAGTTTCCTTAGCTTCAGCAAATCCGCCTTCTGTAGCAACATTTTTCATTCTATCCAAAGGGCTTTGTGCAAAAACAAAATATGGCAAAACTAAAAAACCAATTAAAACTATTAAAACTAAAATTTGTTTAATTATGTTTTTCATGTTAATTTCCTAAAATTATTTAAATGAATTTGGATTAAGTGTGGTGCTCTGCATTTTAGAGACAACAAAATAACTAATCGCGTAAGAACCAACCACTATAATTAAACCAATAATTGCGGCGGTTATTAAATTCTTTGCCTTTGTTACTTTCTCTTCATTACCAGCAGCCGTCATCCATAAATAACCCCCATACACCATTAAAACTAAAAATATTACGCCTAATAAAGACAACAAACTCTGAATAATAGAAGCAATAAGTGGGTCAACAGAGGTTGTTTCTGTGTTATATCCTGCTTGAGAAGCTACGGAATCCAAAGGATCATTATTACTGCCATCATGGACTTTAAAAGCATCACTTAAATTAGCGGCTAAAACCTCTAAAGGCAACAAAAGGACAAGTAAAAGAAAAAAATTTTTCTTTATTAAATTTTTCATATTTTTATATTTAGGAAGATACGCTATTTTTAGACAACAAATTGCCAACAAAAGCTGTAATAGCATAAGCAGCTAACACAACTATTAAACCAATAATTGCATTGGTAATAATATTTTTTGCCTTTTCAATTTCCTGTTCATTTCCTCTTGACATCATCCAAATAAATCCTCCGTATATCATTAATAACAAGAAAAATACTCCCAAAAAAGACAAAAACACATTAATAACTGTTCCTATGGCTGCTTGGGGTGAATCAAAAATAGCTTTGCCATTATTTAAATGGCCTGTTTCTTTAGCTGTATTCTTTAGGCCCTGATTAAATTGTTCGGCAGCGCTTTTAGCACAAACAAAATTATGTTGAAAAAAAAATATATTTATAAAAAATACGCACGATAGTATTAATACCTTCCTCATATCTTTATGACTGTCCTGTTAAAAAATTACCAATATAAGCAGTGATAGCGTAAGCAGATAAAACAACTATTAACCCGATAACAGCATTTGTAATAATTTCTTTAGCTTTCGCAACTTCTTGTTCATTACCGCGAGCCATCATCCAAGTAAAGCCGCCATATATCATTAGAATCAAAAATATTACTCCTACAAAGGACAATATTGCTCCCACTATTTTGCCTATTGTAATACTTACATCAACAGATTGCGTATCACCATAAGCCTCATTTGCGGCTACATTCAAACTATTTAGTGCCTCTTCTGATCCGGCAGCTATAGTTGGTGAAACAAAAGAAATGTTAAAGGCAATAAAAAAAGAAAAAAAGAAAATTAGTGTTATATATTTAATCATACATTTATGCTATTCTTCTGTTGCCCCTTAATAAGAATCTTATTAAGAGGCAACAGAAGAGGAATTTTCTTCCTCTTCTGTTTGTGTATAATTAAGGACCACTATTAGTTGCATTCAAAACAGAGTCAATAACAAAGTTGGCAATTCCGTAGGAGGCCAAGATAATAACTAGTCCAATAACACCAGCGCTAATAATCTTTTTTGCCTCATCAATTTTATCTTCATTGCCAGCAGCTGTCATCCATTTGAAACCGCCAAGCAAAATTAAAACAACAGCAATAATACCCAAAAATCCCAGAATGACTCTAATGACGGCAGCAGCGATCATTCTTGGGTCTTTATTACCTAAATTTGTTTCATTGCCAACATAATCATTGCCAAGCTTATCTGCGCCCCAAACATCTACTTGTGCCTGAACTGGAAGATAAGGAGCTACTATAAAAAATAGAGATAACAATGAAATGCTGACAAGCATTAATTTCCGTTTCATAATTTTCTTTTTAGAGACTTTAATGCATTATATTAAAATCTCTAAAATTATAAATTAGTTTCCACTACCTTAAAAAATATATTAAATTATATCTCTTGAAGTAGTGGCCTGGAAGTCTACTACAACAAATATACTACGATCTACTAATTAGGTACTACCAGTAGCTTCGAGCATTGCCTCAAGAACAAAATTGGCAATTCCGTAAGAAGCTAAGATAATAACTAAACCAATTACACCAGCCATAATTAATTTTTTTGCTTCATCAATTTTATCTTCGTTACCAGCAGCTGTCATCCATTTGAAACCAC
>JALSMD010000014.1 GCA_026987855.1 Candidatus Falkowiibacteriota bacterium
AGCCGTTATTAAAGGAGAATAATATGAGAGATATCATTAGTCTAAAAACAAAAAAAAGAATTATAATGATAATTATTATTGGATCTCTAATAACGGGATATATAATCTTTTTAATCTCAAATACAATAAGTTATTTTTTAACTAAAAAAATATCAGCTAAAAAAGAAGGGGAAGAAAGTTTAATTAAATCTATCCGCCTTAAATTAACTAAAAAATATTATCTTCATCTTCATCACTGGCTAATATCTTCCTTCGCAATAATATTAGTTATTGAGAAAGAAGTTTTTTCTGGATTATTACAACAAATAGTAATAGGAGTCTTGTCAGGAATAATATGGCAAGGAGTGTATTGTTATCGGGATTGGTATAAAATTTTTTATTCTTCTTAATTTTCTTTTTTGTCTTTTTCTGATTTTTGTTCATCTTTATTCTTTGGCTTAGATCCGACAATTTTTTCAAAATCTTCTTTTTCTAGTGTTTCTTTTTCTAACAAACTTTTAACTACTTCTTCCAAAACCTTTCTTTTATTCTTTAAGATTTGCAATGCTTTTTCTTTGGAAATATTAATAAAATTAGAAACTTCTTCATCAATTAGTTCCGCAACCTTCTCGCTATAATCTCTTTGTTCATGTATCTCTCGTCCTAAAAATATTATCTCTTCTTTTTCACCAAAAGTACGAGGACCTAACTTATCAGACATACCATAATCAGTAACTAGACGTCGTGCTAAATTGGTGGCTCTTCTCAAATCAGAAGTAGCGCCAGTGGTAACTTCATTAAAAACCTCTTTTTCTGCTAAATATCCTCCTAATAAAACCGAAATTTCTTCAATAAATTCTGTTTTAGAATGTAATCTCCTGTCTTCAGTAGGAACCTTTAAAGTATAGCCACCAGCTTGTCCGCGGGCAATGATAGAAACTTTTTGTACAGGATCCGTATGCGGCAAGAAGTGGGCCACAATAGCATGACCTGCCTCATGATAAGCAGTAATTTTCTTTTCTTTGGGGGTAATAATACGGCTTTTGCGCTCTGGGCCAAGCATTACTTTTTCAATAGCCTCAAACAAATCCTCCATTTCAATAAGTTTTTTGTTTTTGCGAGCAGCTAATAAAGCGCCTTCATTCAAAACATTAGCTAAATCAGCCCCACTAAATCCAGGAGTTCTTTCAGCAATACGGCGTAAGCTAACATCTTTTGCTAACGGCTTTTGACGGGCATGCACTTTAAGTATTTCTTCTCTATCTTTAATGTCTGGATTTTCTAAAACAACTTGCCGATCAAAGCGTCCTGGTCTTAATAAGGCTGGGTCTAACACATCTGGCCTATTGGTTGCAGCCATAACAATAACATTAGTATGAGGATCAAAACCATCCATTTCCACTAAAATTTGATTTAATGTTTGCTCACGTTCGTCGTGCGATCCTCCTAATCCTGCCCCCCTTCTTCTGCCCACAGCATCAATTTCGTCAATAAAAATAATAGAAGGAGCATTTTTTTTTGCTTTTTTAAATAAATCACGGACACGTGAAGCGCCTACGCCGACAAACATCTCTACAAATTCAGATCCAGAAATATGAAAAAACGGCACATCGGCTTCCCCAGCTACGGCACGAGCTAAAAGCGTTTTTCCTGTTCCTGGACTACCTAAAAGCAAAACTCCTTTTGGTATTCTAGCTCCCAAATTAGTAAATTTTTTAGGATTTTTTAAAAACTCAACCACCTCTTTCAATTCCTCTTTGGCTTCTTTAGCTCCAGCTACATCTTTAAAAGTTACTTTGTTTTTAGTATCTCCTCTAAATTCCTTTGCTTGCGATTTTCCAAACATCATTGCCCTGGTGTTAGCTCCTTGAACAGATTTGATCATAAAATAAATAAATGTTCCTACAAGTATAAATGGCAATAAAAAAGGCAACAATATTCCCAACCAAAAACTAACGCCCTCGTCTTCTTTCACTTCAATATTTATATTAGTAATTTTATCCTGGTTAACACCTAAATCAGTTAACATTTCAATTAGGGTTTGTCCTCCTTCTTTTTTAACCACCTCCTGTTTACCATCTTTTAAAGTAATTTCAAGCTTGTTGCCACGTACAACAATTTGTGATACCTCTTCATTATTAATTTGTTTAATAAAAGTTTCTAATCCAATTTTTTCTGGCTTAGACTTTCCATTGCCATATAAACTAAAAAGGCTAGCAATTAAAATAAAAACAACAAAAAAAATTAAAAAATTTTTAAGCAGGTTTTTCATATTTTTTATAAATAAACTTTATATTAAATATTAAAATTAATATTATTAAAACTATCAGTAGTATATAATATTATATTAAATTTGGCAATTTTAGTATTAAAAAAGGGGCCCAGACAGGCCCCTTCTATTTCAATGTTTTATGAGCCTTGTTCTGAGCCCCAGCCCTTAAAAGATCTTTCAAGTCCCATCTTTTTGATGAGCAAGAAAATCCTTTCTTTTAAGGGCAAAGAGCTTTTTCCGGCTTAAAAAGCTATTTCCTGCCAATTATACGGTATTTCCCAATAATTTTTTTATTTTTATCAAGAAATACCTTTTTTTTGTTTTTGTTTTTTCATTGGTCGTGCCGGAACCGACCTAATAATAATCAGCAGGAAATATATTTTTCTAATTAGAAAAATATATTTTTGTTTTTTCTTTTTTTAAGAACAACTTTTTTGTTCACCTACTTTAAATATACCACATAAGTTAAAAAAGGTCAATCATTACTCGCAAAACGATTTTTTGTGTTATATTAGCCAAAAAATAAATACGAATTAAAAAATATCCACAGAAACAATACTACTTTTAGTCTAGAAATTTCTAGACTAAACTATTTTTCTAAAAAAATATTATAATTATCCACAATTATCTGTGGATAATATATTTCTGTCCAGAAATTTCTAGACTAAAAAATAATAATTTTATAAAAACTTTTAAATATTTACTTAAAAGCATATGTTCTTATTACAAAAAATTCCCTTCATTTTTAAAAGATTATAAACAACAAACACACTTTAGTCTAGAAAATTCTAGACTTAAAACATATATAATAAATTTTAGTTTTTAACTTTCAATAACATAACAATTCACATTTTTTCAAATTTAAAGCTTATCATTAGGCTATTTATTAACCTATAGCCCATAATTCCTAAAAAATAATTGACAAAATATATAAATACAGTAAAATTTAGATAGCTAGCCGGAGTGGCGGAATTGGTAGACGCGCTTGGCTTAGGACCAAGTGCCATTTGGCGTGGAGGTTCAAGTCCTCTCTCCGGCACCATTTCATTAATCATTAACAGTAAAAATATTTATCGGTCTAACATAAAAAAATACAAGAAAAATAAAAACAATAAACTAATTAAAACTATTATTTTCTTGGGTATTATTAACATTTTAATTGTTATTACCCGAGTTATTTTATTTGTTTGGAATAACATTATAAAAACTATTCTTTCCCAGTTAGCTAAATGTTGTTATTTTATATTTAACTCTTTTATTTTTAAATTATTTGTCAAACTATATTTTGCCTATTATAGAATAAATAAAAAATTTTTTAAAAAAATCAAAGGAAATTTTTTTGCTTTTATTTTAAATCAAAAATTGGTCCATGTTCTAGTAGTTATTATCACCATTTTTATCACTTTTATAAATCTAACTGCCAAGACCAAAGCAAGCTCTTTAACAAATACTAAGCAAAATAAACCTCTTATTACGCAATTAGTAAAAAGCGAGTTTGATTTTGAGGAAGAAGAATTGACTGAAGAATACTTTGATGACGATATATACTTGGCCGAACAACATAATTATTTAGATAATGTAGGTATTTTAAAAAAACAACCAATCGTCAATCCTAATCTTTCTAATAATCAATCCGATCAATTAGCTGTAAATCCAGAAAAAACAGCTATAGTAAAGCAAGATATTATTGTTACTAAAAAAACCAAACAACCAAGAGATAAAATTATTTATTATACTGTGAAACCGGGTGATACGGTTAGTACTATTGCGCAAAAATTTGAAATTTCTGTGAATACTATTTTATGGGAAAATAACTTAAGCGCTTATAGTATTATTAGACCGGGAGATAAATTGGCTATTTTGCCGTTTAGTGGAGTTACTCATACCATCAGAAAGGGTGATACTTTAAGTAAAATTGCTAAAAGATATAATATAAGCGAAGAAAAAATACTCAAAGCTAATAAAATTAACGACCCTTCTCATTTAAAAATAGGAAAAAAACTACTTATTCCTGGCGGGACAAAACGAAGATATGCTGTTGCTTCTTATAAAAGTTATAGTGGTATTTCGGCAATCAGAAATATTGTTAAAGCTCCTAGCGCCAAACCTGTTGTTGGCAATAAGATGAATTGGCCTACAGTTGGACATAGAATAACTCAATACTACTCATGGCGTCATCATGGACTTGATATTGCTAATAGAATTGGGACTCCTATTTATGCAGCTGATGCTGGCATTATAGAAAGGGCGGGTTGGAGCAGAGGATATGGTTATAATATTGTTATTAATCATGGAGGCGGCAAAAAAACAAGATATGCTCATTTATCAAAATTTTATGTAAAAAAGGGCCAAAGAGT
>JALSMD010000015.1 GCA_026987855.1 Candidatus Falkowiibacteriota bacterium
CAAGATTTCAATCAGATCCCTAAATTTAATTACCATGATAATAATTGGCCTCTCAAAATAAAACTAAGAAGAAAATTTCCACTCTTGTTGGCACCATTAGAATTTTTAATTACCTTTACTAAAGTGTTGATTAGTGGAGCCTGGAATAATGGTTGTATTGGGTGGAAGGTAGCAATTAAACATGGAGCGTATAGATTTATGGTCAATTATTATATTTTTAAAGTAAAGACAAATAAGCATTAAATCGTTTATAAATTTATAGATACTATGAAAAAAGAAATAGACTTTTTAATTATCGGGGCAATGAAATCAGGCACAACATCATTGTTTAGATATTTGCAGGGGCATTCTCAGATATTCATGGTGCCCGGGAAAGAGGTTGTTTTCTTTTCAAATAATAATAATTTTTCTAAAGGATTAGATTGGTATATAAATCAACATTTTGATCAAAAAAGATCATTTCAGTTGTGGGGAGAAGCTTCTCCTCAATATATGTGTTTTGATTATGTTCCAAAGAGAATATATTCTTTATTCCCTAATGTAAAGTTAATTGCTATATTAAGGAATCCGATTGATAGGGCTTTTTCTCATTATAGAATGGCAAAACGTAGAGAAAAGGTTAATAGTTCTTTTGAGGTTTGTATTCAATATTTAATAAGACGAGGCAAAACAAGTGACGAGAAGAATATTGATTTGGAGAAAGAATTTATAATGTTCGGAGAATATGGCAGGATTTTATTGAATTATCTTAATTATTTTTCTAAAAAGAACATTAAAATTGTTTTTACAGAAAATCTAAGAGATGATCCAATCGCTGTTATGAAAGAGATTTATAATTTTTTAAATATTCAAGAGGAATTCAAAATGGATGTCATTGGTAAAAGATTTCATGTTGGCGGAGAAAAAAGATTTATGAACATTAGAAATATTATAATGAATAATAGAAGATATTTTAGAAGAATTGTTCCACTAAGGATAAGAAGAAGTTTTAGATTTTGGCTAGAAACACAGTTTATCGTTAAGCCTGTTGAGCCGCCGGCACTATCTATGAATATTAGAAATATTTTAAAAGATTACTATAGGCAAGATGTGGCCTTATTAGAGAAGACATTTAATATTAAGGTTCCGTGGACTGATTTTAATTAATATTATTTTATGTTTTTTTCCATAATAATCGTAAATTATAACACTAAAACCTTGCTTAAAAATTGTTTAAATTCAATTTTTGTTAATTGTCAATTGAACGATTTTGAGGTGATTGTGGTGGATAATGATTCCCGTGATGGGAGTATTGAGATGTTGGATAAAAATTTTAAAGATAAAGTAAAAATAATAGCTAATAAAGAAAATATAGGATTTGGGCCAGCAAATAATCAGGGAGCGCAAATTGCAAAAGGCGAATACTTATTTTTTTTAAATAGTGACACAATAATAAAAGATGATATTTTGACACTAATAAAAAATTTTTTAGAGACTAATAGTCAGGTTGGCATCGTTTCTCCTTGTTTATTGTTGGAAAATGGCACTAAGCAAGAATTTGCTTTTGGAAATTTTCCTACTTTATTTAACTCAGTCTTTCGCAAAATTGATATTAAAAATACAAACAACAATAAACCGCGAGAGGTGGATTGGGTAAGTGGAGCAGCTTTGATTATTAGAAAGAATATTTTTAAAAAGGTTGGTGGATTTGATGAGAATTTTTTTATGTATTTTGAAGATGTTGATTTATGTAAAAGGGTTTGGGATTTAGGATATAAAATAATGATTTTGCCACAATTTTTTTTAGTACATTTAGGAGGCAAAAGTATAGATATAGATAGACAGAGGAAGAAATATTATTATACTTCTCAGGATTATTTTTATAAAAAACATTATGGCTATCTAGTAATGTATTTAATGAAATTTGCGCGTTGGTTTTTTATTATATTGTATCGTTCGCGATGACAACTTGTGGATTATTGCGGGGTTGAAAGGTAAACAATGTTGTCATTGCGAGGAGTGAGCGTCAGCGAACGACGTGGCAACCCCGATGGATATCGGGAATAACTCTGCGAATAGCGCTGCCATTGCGAAGACGAAGGCCGTGCCTGCTCCGCACGGATGTCGGGGGTAATCCCGTGAACAGCGGACGTTCGTTATCAACGGGATCGCCACGCTCGCTGGCGCTCGCTCGCGATGACATAAAGGAGGTAATATAGTCACGCTTTTTGTCTAAATTTTACTTACGCAAAACTTAGGCGGGTCACTTATGATGGTAATTAATTAAAAAATTTTATGTTTTATTTAATCTTATTTTTAATCTTTGTTTTCGGTTTGACTATAGGATCCTTTTTGAATTGTTTGATTTGGCGTTTGTATACAGATGAGAGTTTATGGGGCAGGTCAGCTTGCCCAAAATGTAAAAACAAAATCGCTTGGTATGATAATATTCCGGTTTTGAGTTTTATATTTTTAAAAGCGAAATGTCGGGTCTGCCAAGAAAAAATATCTTGGCAATATCCTTTGGTTGAATTGGCAGCAGGCATTCTATTTGCTTTGTCTTTCTGGATACATTTTGGTTTTTTGGCTAACCTTTCGCCAGATGCTTTGTTGCACCATAGTTTTAACTGGCGGGATTATTTACTTATACTTAGAGATTGGTTTTTTATTAGTATAATGATTGTCGTCTTTGTTTATGATTGGCGATGGTATTTAGTGTCGGACACAGCAGTTTTGCCTTCTTGTTTGATTGTATTAATTATTAATTTATTTTTAGACTTAGAGTGGAAAAATTTGCTTTTTTCTGGTATAATAGGAGCAAGCTTTTTTTTGATTCAATTTATAGTTTCTCGCGGAAGATGGATTGGAGGAGGGGATATTAGGTTGGGCCTCTTAATGGGATTAGGTTTGGGCTGGCCTTATATTTTGGTAGCAATTTTTATTGCTTATTTTATTGGTTCTATTATTGGCATTAGTTTAATTTTAATCGGACGCAAAAAAATGGATTCCCAGATTCCTTTAGGCGTTTTTTTATCTGTTGCCTCAATAATTGTTTTATTTTGGGGCAGAGAAATTATAGAATGGTATTTAAAACATTTTTTGTTTATTTAATCCATTCATTTGAATTTTTTATATAAGAAAATAAATGGGTCTTATTAATTATGCCATTATCTAATTCACAAGGTTTTACTTTGGCTGAACTTATAGTAAGTATTTTTATTATTTCACTGCTTTCAGCAACGTTCATTGCTAATTACCACTCAGCTAAACGTTCCGGAGAACTTAATATAACAGCACAAAATTTCGCTAGCAGTATAAGAATGGTTCAAAATTATACATTAGGAATGAAGAAGTTTGAGGGCAACTTACCTATTGGCGGATGGGGGGTTAATATTGCCAAAGGAGACAATAAATATACCATTTTTGTTGATATGGATAAAGACGGAGAAATGGATGCAACAGAAATGTATAAAATTATATATTTACCTGATGGAATTAACATTACTAGTATTAAACTAAATGATTTAAATATCAATTTTGCCACTAATATAATTTTTATTCCTCCAAATCCTAATACAAATATAGAATATATTAAAAACAATGGTTCAGTACAATGGCCAGATCTTGACAAAGCAGAGATTGAACTCAGCAATTCAACGGGGAGCACAAAAAATATTTTAATTAATAAGTTTGGTTTAGTTGATGTTGAGAATTAATTTATTCATAAAAAAAGTAAATAACAGTAAAGCTTTCTCAGTTTTAGAAATGATAATCGCTATTGCGATTATATCTATTGGTTTGTTAGGACTCGTTTCTTTGGGCACTCAAAATACAAGGGTTGGATATATTAATAAAAACAGCCTAACAGCATCAATGCTCGCGCAGGAGGGTTTAGAATTAGTAAGAAATAATCGTGATAATAACTGGCGTTCAGTAGTAGCTAGTTGGTCTAATAATTTAATTGGCGATGGGGATTATGTTGTAGATTATACTGGTTTTTTAGATGATAGCGTTGATAATATAGATGAACCAGGAGCTAGACTTTACTTAGATTCAAATGGTTTTTATGTGCATAATAATACTGGAAAATCTACACCATTTTTTCGTTTAATCACAGTGGTAGATAAAGTAGATTATATAATTGTGTTATCTCAGGTTAAATGGGCAGAAGGCAGCAATATTCATACCTATACCGCAGAAACACGTTTATATAACTGGTGGTAATTTTTTATATAAACAAAAAAGAAAATTTTTATTTGGCTTTTTATTAAGGGAGTGTTTCTTTGTACAATTATTATGATTAAACGCTCTTTTAGTGGCCTTTTTCTATTTTTTATTTTATTGTATATTTTTTCTTGTTTTATAGCTAAAATAATTATATATGTATAGCATTAACAATCAAAAAGGTTTTTCTTTATTGGAGATGATGGTAGCAATTTCTATTTTTATTATTATTGTTGTTGTTACAATGGATATTTTTAAGAATTCCATAGAAAATCAAAAAAATATTGTAGCT
>JALSMD010000016.1 GCA_026987855.1 Candidatus Falkowiibacteriota bacterium
ATCTTAAAAAACACAAAAAATAATCTTTATTTTGAGCCAATATCGTGTGCATTCTAAACTATATATTATAAATTACTGCTTAATAATGCTTTTCTCTTTAGCTGTCGGTGGTATTTAACAGCAAAACGATGAGCTTCATCACGAACTCGTTTGATAATGTGTAATGCCGGAGAAGCGATTGGCAACTCTAAAGCTTTCTTTTCTTTGGGGAAAAATATTTTATCAGGAGCCAAAGCCGATCTCAACCCTTCTCCTTTGGAAATAGATAAAATAGGTGTGTCAATCTTATGTCTTTGTAAAATTTTATAAACAGAATTTAGTTGAGCACGGCCACCATCAATAATAATTAAATCCGGATAACCCCAATCATCTAAATGCTTTAGTCTTCTTTTCATAACTTCGGCCAACATTGCAGGATCGCCTAACTTTTTTGTTAACTTAATTTTAAACTTACGGTAATCTTTTTTACTAGCTTCGCCATCCACAAAAACTACCATAGACCCAACAGCTTGTTGGTTAAAAATATTAGATATATCATACCCCTCTATTCTTGTTGGGGGCTTTGGTAAACCCATAATTTTGGCTAGTTCAACAATATCAGTGGCATATTTATCAATAAGGCCCAAAATATTGGAATGGGCAAGAACCTTCTCTAAATTAAGTAATTGAGCTTTAAGGCGAGTAATTTTTTCTTCATTATTTTTATCTTTTGTTTTTATATTCTCTAACTTATCTATTTCGCTTTTTAATTCTTTGATAACTTTATCTTTTTTGCTTTCTAAAAACAAAATAATCTGCCTTATAATTTTCTTATAATCTTTTTCACTGATTTTTCCTTCACAAACTCCTGGACAACGGCCAATGCGATAATAAAGACAACTCTGTTTAGGCAAAACACGACAAGAACGAAATGGCCAAATTTTTCTAATTACTTTTAAAGTTTCCCGTACTGCCTCTACACTTACAAAAGGACCAAAATATCTTCCACTTTTCTCCAATTTTCTTGTTATGAAGACATGTGGCCATTTTTCCTCTGTTGATATTTTGATATAAACATATCTTTTATCATCACGCAAAACAATATTATATCTTGGCTGATATTTTTTTATTAAATTAGCCTCTAAAAGCAAGGCCTCAATTTCGCTATCTGTCTTTATAATTTTTATATCCTTAACTCTTTTAAGCATTGAATACTTGGCTGGAGAATGAGGAGTAGCATCTCTCCAATAAGATAAAATACGCTTTCGCAAATTGGCAGCCTTGCCAACATAAATAATCTTTTTGTTCTTATCTAAAAACTGGTAGCAACCGCTTGAGGTAGGAATATTTAATTGTTTTATTTCTTCTTTATCCATAAAACAAATACAGCCCTGATTATCACCAGAGCTGAACATCACAAATTTACTCTTTTTTAGATATAATTAGTCCACAGAAATTGCTTGCACTGGGCATCCTTCCGCTGCCCTTTTAGCGCATTCAACATCATCTTGGTTAACAACTTGTGATTTTCCTTCTTCGTTTAATTGAAATGTCTGGGGGCATACAGCAGCGCATGCGCCACAACCAATGCAAGTCTCTTGATTAACATTAATAGGCATATATTTTCTTTAATTATTAACTAGTTATATTATAACAATTCAATATTTTATTGACAAGGTTAAAATTACAAATAGCATTTCTACATAATTTCCAACAGCTTAAATTTTTTTAACCAAAAATACTGGCCTCCATCTATAGCTAATAAAATTTATTATATAAAAAATAATAAAAGCTAAAAATAAATTTAAAATTAAATGGAATAGCTGCAAACTTATGAAATCAAAATTTAATGTTATATTAAAATCTGTTTGAAAAAACAAATGAAATAAATATAAAAATATAATAAACAATATATTATAAATTAGGTTAGCAAAGAATATCAAAGCTAACACTGAATACAGAGAGCGATTGGTAAAAAAATTATATAACAAAAAATAAATAATATTTAGGGTAATAAATAAAACTAGAGAATATAAACCAAAAGGAAGGAAAAAATAAATTTCAAAAAATAAACTTAAACCTATTGTCCACCAAAAAGCCAATACATAATTACTAAACATTAAAATAAAAACTATCACTAATAAAATTATATTTAGGCCATTTAGCCCTGCTGGCAAATTGCTTATAAAAGAAATTTGCAAAATACTAACCAATAAAATCAAAATAAAATTCACTAAAATTTTCCAAATCATAAAAACTTATTAGTTTATTGACAATTTTGGTTTAACAATAGCAACAATGGTCAAGTTGTCAAAATTAACAATTGGTTCCAAAATAGCATTCTGCCAAACTTCATTGCTTTCTCTTTTTATTTGAGAAATGCGACCAATTACTAAACCCCTAGGAACACTTTCCTCTAATCCAGATGTAATTACTATATCGCCTATTTTTAAGTCCTCCGTTTGAGGAATAAAATTCATTTTAATAGTTAAGCCTAATTCACCTTCAACAATGCCACTAGTTTTCTTTTCATTCAAAATTGTAGCTGCTATCTTACAATCAGGATTGATAGTTAAAGCAATTTTTGAAATATGTTCTTTAACATCAATAACTTTTCCTATTACTATCCCCTCTTCATTTACAACTATTAAATCTTTTTTTATACCATCATTAGCTCCTTTGTCTATAAGCAAAAACTGGTTAAAGTTAGAATAAGTGATAATATCACTTCTTGAAATAACATTTGCTAAAACATATCCAAAATCATTTTTTTTCTTGAAATCTAAATATTTTCTTAATTTTTCATTTTCTTCTTCCAAAATTTTTAATTTAATATTCTCTGCTAATAATCGTTCTGTTTCTTTTTGGCATTCTTGTAAAAGATCCCCTATGTTTCTTTTTTCTTTTTGTTGTGTATAAATTAAATTAATTTCAGAGCCAGCTCTATAAAAAAAAGAAAATAAAGGATTTAAAAAATAATTAATTTTTCCCTCTATTGAGCCTAAAACGCCCAAAAAATGCAAAATACAAACTATAAACAAAATTACAGAAATTTTTATTATTTTTATCTTTTTCTGTTTTTTCATTTCTTGTAAAAAATTTAAATTATATTTTTATTTTATTATACCACAAAATAGCTGTCAATTTGTATCTTTTTAAAAAACAAATCCCCCTCCCAATAACTAGGGAGGGGGATATTTACGGTGGTTGATATGTCAGGCTCTTACCAGTTCAACAGGTTTAGCCTTTTACCAAGCTCTTACCAAATGGATCAGATTTGAAGATGATGTCAGCGTGGTTGTAGCTTCCGCTTCCATCAATTCCCCAATCAATGTTGGTATCAGAGCTTGGTGATAATTCTAATTGGAGAGAATCACCGCTAGTTGTGAAGTCTTGGGTGTCGGCATAAACCTTCAATTGTTTTGTAGTGCCAGCTGGAACAGTAAAGCTTTGATCACTGAAATCAAAGGTTACAGTGTTTCCAGCAGTACTACTTGCAAAGTCAAAGTCAGCAGTATCTAAGATATTGCCATCTTCATCTTTTAAGGTGAAGGTTTCATAGCCAGCATCCCAATTTACAGAAGCGTTAACAGTGAAGGTAATTGAGTTACCATCGGCATTTTCAAAAGTAATATCATCGCCAGCATCAGCAGTTACATTAACAGTAGCTACTAAGGTGCTAGCGGCTGGAGTTAATGTTTCAGAAGTGCCAGCATCAGCAAAGTCAACGGTTGGATATGATTTATAAACATACATATCATTACCGTCAACATCAGCACTGCCAGCAGAAGTGATTCTCTCGCCAGAATCTTCTCCAATTGCTTCAAAATCAGTATTATAGCTAACCTTTAATGAAGTGTAATCACCATTGTCAGCTCCACCAGTAGTGGTATTAAGGTCAGCTTTAATGGTAATTACGGTCTTGTCATCTTTTGGAACATAGATAGACAAGTTAGTAAAGCTAGCTTCGCCAGCAGTTAAAGCTTTGCTAGCGGTTTGAACATTGCCTTCACTGTCGGTATATTCAATAACTACAGCGGTGAATTCATCATCACCAACAGTAGCATATCTATCATTAACAACTTTTAATTCGGTAATTGTAAATGCTTCATGGTCAGCATCAAATCTTACTTTAGTAAATGGAACGCCAGTGCTACCAGCTACTACTAAAGCAGAACTTGGGGTATCAGAATCTTGGCTCATTGTTAATGTTCCGCTATCTTCAATAGCTTGATAAATATCTGGGGTGGTATTTCCATTATTTACATCAGCGGAAATATTTGAACCAGAGCCATATTCAGCTGTAATACTGCTTGCGCCCTCTATAGCAAAAGCTACATAATCTGTATCGCCACTTCTTGGTCCATTGCTGGAAATATCAGCTTTTACAGTCAAGGTTTTATCTTGACCTGCTGGGATTATCCAGCTTAAACCATCAAAAGTGGCGCTAACTTCACTAGAACCGACAGTTAATGCTTTTGCGCCAAGAAGTGTATCG
>JALSMD010000017.1 GCA_026987855.1 Candidatus Falkowiibacteriota bacterium
TTCCGTGTTACTAATAATGGCGAGGAGTTGGATGTATATAATAAATATCCAGAATTAACTTTAGCTGGATTGCCTGAAGGTAGTTTTGTGTCTGCCAGACAAAAAAATGATGGATCTGGTATAGTTGATATTTCAATTTTAGCTGAGTATGACAAGAAAGAAGATTTACGCGCTAAAATTGAATATGTAGCTACTTCCACTTGTGATTTTACAAATCCCCTAGACCCTACTTTAGATGAGACAGATATAAATATTACAGCTACTTATGGAGATCCAATGATTGATAATAATAGTGAATATCAAGTAGGAACTGGAACAGCTTGGATTGTGACTGCCTATGGCCCTAATACAGTAAATTTTGATTGGCTTACTAAAAATGATTTTAACAATGTGGATGCAACCTATTGTTTAAGATTAACGGTTAATGATGGTTATGATGACCAAATTGTCCCAGCTACTACCACCGTTGTTATTGACCATGTTCCGCCTACCACACCTGGCAATTTAACAGTGGTTGATATTACTAGTAATAGTATAGTTTTAGGCTTAGGAACATCTTCCAGTGATACTAATTTTAAAGAATATAAAATATATTATAAAGAGGGATCTTCTGGTGTGACAGAATCGGATAATGTTTTTGCCTCTAGTTCAGATCCCAATTTAGGATATGCTGATTATAACGGCGCGACTACCACTACAATTACTGGTCTTTTAACCAATGCCCAATATGTATTTCGTATCTGGGCATATGATAAGTTTGGCAACAAAGCTAGTTCTAGCGAAGAATTAGTAGTAACTATTAGATATTTAGCTAAAACTGAAAATTGGCGTTGGTACTATGACCATTATAACGAAACGCCTATAGAACCAATTACGACTGAAAATACAGCCCCAACTAATATTACTGATGGTAGTATTATTAAGTTAAGATTAGCAGTGAGAGAAATTGAAGGAATTACTGGAGAGGATTTAAAGCTTAGACTTCAATATTCTACTTATTCTGATTTTTCTAGTGATGTGCACTTTGTTGGCGAAATTGGTTCTACTACTATTTGGACTTATGGCGATGGTGTTGATAGTGATAATGATCCAATATCACAGGCTGTTTTGGCTAGCACAACTGCTGGAGCGACTCATAATGAATCAGGAATTTCTACCACTACTTATGATTTATTAGGAAATGCTTTTGTAGAATGGGAGTTTACAATTCGCAATAATGGCGCGCCCGATTATACAACTTATTATTTTCGTGCTTATGACAATACTAACGGTATAGTAATTTATGCTAATACAGGTTATACTTACCCTAGCTTAGTAACTGAGAGCGGCAGTTTGAGTTATACTATTTTAGGTTTTAATGCTGGTTCAGTAACGGAAGGCGTGACCACTAATATATCTACAACCCCAACAAAAGTTCCTTTCGGGACCCTTAACATTGGAGTAGAGGCAGTAGGAGCACAGCGCTTTGTTATTGACACTAATGCCGGCATGGGCTATCAATTATTTGTTTATCAGAGACAAAATTTGCTTTCTGCTAATGGCGCTGATATTGACCCTATACCCGCTACTAACGAAGCGCCAGCTGCTTGGCCAGTTGACCCTTACCCCAGTGGATTTGGCTATCATACGGGCGATGATACTCTTTCAGGTCCATCGCCTTCCCGTTTTGCGGCTGATAATACTTATGCCCGCTTTGAGGAGGCAATGAAAGAGGTTTCTTATAGTCCTATTCCTGTATCTAATGAAGTGGTAGATTTTATATTTAAAGCAGAAATTACCGATATGCAGGAAGCTGGCGACTATGAAACAGAAATTGTTTATATTTTGGTCCCAGCATTCTATTAGGAGGTTTATTTATAAGTAAATATTTATCGTTTTTTAATTTGCTATATTATAAACTAAGAAAGCATCTAATTTTTTAATTTTGTTTTTATGCAGATTGCTGATTTTCATATTCATTCTTGTTTTTCGCGCGCTTGTTCGCGTAATTTAACTTTAAAACACATTGATGAAACTTGTCGCTGTAAAGGTGTTGATATTATTGCTACTGGTGATTTTACTTATCCCCAATGGTTTTTAAGTATTAAAAATGAATTAGAGGAAACAAAAAATAATTCTGGACTTTATAAGTTGAAGAGTGTTGACAACGACAAAGTAAAATTTATCCTTTCAACTGAATTAGCTTTAATTTACAAAAAAGGCGATAAAACAAGGCGTATCCATATTGTGGTGCATGCTCCTAACATTCAAGCCGTAGAAGAATTGAATAAATATTTAGATAAAAATTATAATATTCGTTCTGATGGAAGGCCAATTTTAGGAATGCCCGCACCAGAATTGGTAAGGTTATGTTTATCAATACATCCACAATTTTTAATTTACCCTGCCCATATTTGGACTCCTTGGTTTGCAGTATTTGGTTCAAAGTCTGGTTTTGATTCAATTGAGGAATGTTTTGAAGATCAGACAAACAACATTTATGCTTATGAAACAGGTCTCTCCAGCGACCCAGAAATGAATTGGCGTTTGTCTAGCTTAGATAGTTTGACTTTACTCTCCAATTCAGATGCCCATAGTTTACCTAACATTGGACGGGAAGCAAATGTCTTTGAGTTAAAAGAGGAGACTTATGAGGAGATCTATCAAGCAATTAAAAATAAAGACCTTAAAAAAATAAAATATACTATTGAATTTTACCCCGAAGAAGGAATGTATCATTTTGATGGCCATCGCGTTTGCGGTGTAAGTTTTACTCCTCAAGAAACTAAAAGACATAAAGGCATTTGCCCTGTATGTAAAAAGCCTTTAACAGTTGGTGTTTTAAGTCGTGTGGAAGAATTAGCAGATCGTCCTTTTGGCATTAAACCAAGAAATACTTATGGATTTAAAAAATTAGTGGAATTAGATAAAATTATTGCTGAGGCATTAGGTATAAAAAGCCGTAATTCTCAAAAGGTAAAAAATATTTATAATAATTTAATAGATAATTTGGGAACAGAATTAGACATATTGTTAAATGTGCCGATTGAAAAAATCAAAAAAAATAGCTCTTCTCTTATTGCTTTAGGGGTGGAGAGAGTGCGTACAGGCAAATTAATTATTAAGCCGGGGTTTGATGGTCAATATGGTGAAGTTAAAATTTTTAAGCTAGAAGAACTAGAGAAACAACCTTCTTTGTTTTAGGATTTGACTTTTTCTAAAAAATGTTTAATAATACTTTTAAATGTTGATTCTAATTATTAAGCAATTTAAGTTTATGAAAATAGCAATAATAAAAACAGGAGGTAAACAATATAAAGTCAAAGAAGGACAAAAAATAAAAGTAGAAAAAATTGAAGGCAAAAGCAAAAAAGTTAAACTGGAAACATTGTTAATCGCTTCAACTGATGGCAAAGAAATAGAAATCGGACAGCCTTCTTTGGGAGAAAAGGTTGAGGCAAAAGTTATTTCTGAAGGAAAAGGCAAAAAGATTGAAGTAGTTAAATTTAAAAGTAAAACTCGTTATAAAAGAACAATTGGCCATAGACAACCTTTCACAGAGTTGGAAATTGTTAAGATTGGTTAGAACTTGACAAAATATTATATTGTGGTATAATAGTAATTAAAATTAAATAATAATTAAGGTGGCTCTTTCAAATCCGATTGCGGCGAATGTTATGGATAGCCAAAATCGATTTGGAAGAAAGTAAAAGTATGGCAGACAAAACCAAAGATCAAGAATTTTTAGAATTCGTGGTTAAATCAATTGTTGCTCATCCAGAAGATGTATCAACAACTAGAACTGTAGATGAAAGAGGTGTTTTGTTAACATTACACATTAACCCAAGCGATATGGGTTATGTAATTGGCAGAAGAGGTCAAACCGCCCAGGCTATTAGGACTTTGTTAAAAATTGTTGGAGCCAAGAATAATGCTCGCATCAATTTAAAAATCGCTGATCCTAATGCCACCCAAAAATCTGGAAACATTGACACCTCAAGCGTTGATGATTTAAAAATCTAAAAAAGATTTTTTTATCATATATTTAAAACAAAAAGCCACAAACAAGTGGCTTTTTGTTTTAGGTAACAAAAATTACAATTTAATTTTTTACATTTATTTTAGATTTTTAATTATGCACTTTCATATTATTACAATTTTTCCAAAAATTTTTGATTCTTATTTTAACGAATCAATAATTAAGCGCGCCCAAGAAAAGAAAAAAATAAAGATAAGCATTTACAATTTGCGCGATTGGACAAACGATAAACATAAAACAGTTGATGACACTCCTTATGGCGGCGGTGCCGGCATGTTACTAAAAGTAGAACCAATTTACAAAGCTGTTGTTGACATTACAAAAAAAATAAAAAAGAAAAAAAGAAAAATTGTTTTATTATCAGCACGCGGCAAAAAAT
>JALSMD010000018.1 GCA_026987855.1 Candidatus Falkowiibacteriota bacterium
AGGCAAGTTTTCTTCAATAAACTTCTTAATTAAATCTTTCTTTTTACGTAATTTAATGCTGCGATCTAATATTTTCAAAATATTACTTGTTTTTTCTTGTCTTAGTTTCTCCGAAGTAGTTTCTTTTAAGCCAACTAAAAGTTTAATAATATAATCATAATTAATAATATCTTTATGTATCAACTCTAAAGCGAAATCAATATCATCCAAAATAGAAACTCTCTCTTTTTTTTCTTTGCTTTTTCTCTGCTCATATAAATCCAAATATTTACTTAAATAATCATAAAACTCCTGTTCGCTAATATCTAAATCATCAAAGCTAAATTCGCTAAAGGTTTCTAATGAGGATTTTATTCGTAATAACTCACGAAAAGCCTTGACAAAACGCTCCTGTTCTTTCTCGCTCCTTAATTCATCTACAGCTTCAAAACTTGGCGTAATTTCTCTAAGCTCAGCAAGCTGCTGATTAAATCTTTCTTTTTGTTTTTCATACGGCTCCTTAAAAACTATCTCCTTAGCATTTTCATTGCCGAATAATTCCAAGGCCTCGTCTGTTGCTTTCTTTAAGTTTCTAAACACTACAATATTACCGTGCGGTTTAGTGTCATTATAGAGCCTATTCGTTCTGGAATACGCCTGAATAAGCCCATGCCAACGTAAATTTTTGTCAACAAATAAAGTATTCAAAGTTGGTGAATCAAAACCAGTCAAAAACATATTGACCACCAAAAGCAAATCAATATCTCTATTTTTCACTCGCTTTTGCACATCCTTATAATATTCATAAAACCTTTCTGTAGAAAAATTAGTGCCAAATATTTTATTATAATCAGCAATACAATCCTCTAAAAAGTCGCGAGAATATTTATCAATCTTATCACATTTATCAACAAAAACATCCTCATCTAAAATTCCAATATCGCTCGTATTCTCTTCATTGGCTTGATAAGTAAAAATGGCGGCAATTTTTAGCCTTTTTTCTCTTGGCAGTTTATTATTTTCATCCTTGAAAATCTTATAATACTTTTGCAAAACTTTAGTGTTGTTCGTAGCAAAAATCGCATTAAAAGGATTGTATCCTGTCTTTAACCTATATTCCTTTGAATATTTGGTTTTTAGTCCATAATATTTTAAAATATATTCTACAATCTTTTTAAGGCGCATTTCAGATTCTAGCACTTCCTTAATATTAATATCCTCTACCTCAATATCAGTTTCAATATCTGCCTCCACATTTTGCGGATCTTTTTGTCTGTATTTACCTACATATTCTACGGCAAAGCCCAAAACATTGTTATCCGAAATAGCGTCCGTAATGATATATTTGTGCAAACATTCATCAAAAACATCAGCCGTGGTCACCCCACCCACATTATTGCGGGCAAAAATTGGCGTACCGGTAAAACCAAACAGCTGGGCTCGCTGAAAAAATTGGCGGATATTCCTGTGCGTCTTGCCAAATTGCGAACGATGGCATTCGTCAAAAATAATAATCACTTTTTCATTTTGTAAATCCTCAATCTGTTTTAAATAATTTTCCCGGCTAATAATCCGATCTAATTTCTGGATAGTAGTCACAATTAATTTAGTGTTGGGATCTTTGAGTTGTCTTAATAAAGCTCTGGTATTTTCTGTGCCGTCCACACTGCCTTCGGAAAAACTATTAAACTCTTTGGTAGTTTGGATATCCAAATCTTTACGATCCACCACAAACATCACTTTTTTAATTTCTGGAAATTCTTGGCTCAAAATTTGGCTGGCCTTAAAAGAGGTCAAAGTTTTGCCTGAACCAGTCGTGTGCCAAATGTAGCCGTTTTTATTGCTTTCTTTTACTCGGTTGATAATCGCCTCCACCGCATAATACTGATAAGGCCGCAAAACCATGGGAATCTTTTGCGCTTCGGCTAAAACAATATATTTGGCAATCATCTTGGAAATATGGCACTTTTCCAAAAAAGCATTAGCAAAATCTGCCAGTTTAGTGATTTTGTGGTTGTGTTCGTCTGTCCAATAAAAAGTTTGGGCAAAAGATTGGCGGGGATTATTGGCAAAGTATTTAGTATTCACGCCATTGGAAATAACAAAAATCTGCACATACTCAAACAGACCAAATCGGCCAGCAAAAGAATGCTTATGATAACGGTTAATTTGGTTAAAAGCCTCTTTTAGTTCCACTCCGCGCCGCTTCAGTTCAATCTGCACCAAAGGCAAGCCATTGACTAACAAAGTCACATCATAACGATTTAAATACCTGCCAATTTGACTAACCTGATGGGTCATTTGGTATTGATTCTGGCACCATTTTTCAGTGTTAAAAAACCGCACATAAAAGCTCGTCTCGTCATCTCTTTTTAAATGAAACCGATCGCGCAAAATTTTAGCTTTTTCAAACCGACTGCCTTTTTGTAAATGATTCAAAATCCGCTCAAACTCCCGTTCAGAAAACTCAGTCCCATTAAACTTTTCCAACTGCTTTTTTAGGTTCGCTACCAATTCACCTTCATCCTTAATCTCCACATACTCAAATCCTAACCCCTCCAACTGCTGGATAAATTCTTTTTCTAATTGTGATTCGGATTGCGGCATAAGGTTATTCTTCAACTTTATCAGTTAAATCGATAATCATTGGAACATTTGATTTTATTGCTTTGCCAGCAACAATCGCATGATATTGCTTTAATGTCGGCAAAGATTGTATAAAATCTCTACCAACATAACTACTTAAAAAGTTAAAACTAGTTTCATCAAAAGCCTTAAAACAAATAACTGTATTACATTGTGTTAAAA
Organism: Candidatus Falkowiibacteriota bacterium; assembly: GCA_026987855.1. Taxonomy (GTDB): domain Bacteria; phylum Patescibacteriota; class Patescibacteriia; order Patescibacteriales; family JALSMD01; genus JALSMD01. The sequence continues at coordinate 2,788 of JALSMD010000018.1, forward strand.
TTGTCTTTGAGACATTTGCTGTCCTTTGGGCTAAAACTATCAAACCAACCCCATATTTTCTACCCTGTAATGCAATTTGACCCATTTTATTAACTAACGCCTTTGTACTTCCATAGTCTCCCAAATCCCCAAGAAAATTGGTTTCGGGCGTAATTGTGTGTGCTTCTTCTAATAAAATCGTTATTTTTTGACCTGGATTATCTTTTGCATAACTAAAAACCGCTTCCATAAATAATTGGGTGAGCTCTAAAATAAAAGAAGTGTTAGAAAAATCAAAAATTTCAAACATTGCAATAGCATCATCTGTCTTCATAAATTCATCAATTTTCTCCTTTATTAATTCTTTATATCTTAATAAAACCTGTTTATCTGCATATTTCCCTTTACTTGCTTTTGTTTCTTTTTCCGCCATAACTCTTTCAGGTTCTGATATTTTTGTAATATCAATTAAATCTCTAAATTTAACATCTTTAATTTTATCTTTCCATTCTCCAGTAAAATCAACGATGAATATTTTACCATTTTCTGATAGTTTTTTTATTATTTTTCTTGCTATAAAAGACTTCCCTGAGCCAGTAACACCTAAAATTGCGAGATGATGAGTCCTCGCATAGTCTAAATTAATAATTGATGGCAAAGTGGTTTTTGGTATCTTTCCTAATACATATTCAGGGTATTTAATTTCTTTAATTTTAAAGATAGAAGTATCAGCCTTAAAAACAGGCGTATTAATATAAGGCAACCAACCAAATCCTTCAAAGGCCATTTCTTCCTCATTCCAGACTCCCAATTGCTTGGCCTCGCCTATAATAAAACCGGACTCGTTTCTTTTCTCAAGCTTTTCTTTTCCAGTTGTACCAGCAATAACTTGATAAAATACTTTTTTGCCCCTAACCTCCAACTCTAACAAATCTCCCTCTTCTAGAGACTCCTTACCTATTTGTTGTGAATATTCAAATTTTATTTTTTCAATAGTTGAATTTTCTGAAACAATCCCCAAAAAATCATCTAATTTAATTTTTTGTTTTAATGTTTTTAGTTTATCTTGGTCTTTTACTTTGTAAACTATATTTTCTAATAAATGATTTTGTTCTCCTGTGGATGTTTTGACTTTAAATTGTAATATTTTTAACCATTTTTCTTCATCTAAAATGTAAGTATCAAAGATAATTCCAATCATGGATGATTGAAAATCTTGAACAGGATATTTAAATTCCACCAAATCAAATTTTTTAACGCTCGATTTTTTGTCAGTAAATAATTTGACTAAAAAAATATTCTTAGACTGTACACCAAAAATGCGCCCTAAAGCTTCTTCATTCTCTTTATCTTTTCTTAAAGAGAATAAAATATGTGTTTTGTTTGGGTTAATCCTTAAAATTAATTCCCATAATAAAATTAAAATTAAAAAGTAATTATTGTTGATATCTTTGTAAAAAAATAAGAGAAAAATGATAAAAGTTGCAGAGAAAAGTATTTTTGCGCTTCCAATGGTAGTAACCGTCTTAGTTAGATAATTTGAAAATATATTACTCTTAGATCCGGGACTCTCTTCTTTTTTTGTAATATCATCGATAAGATTG
>JALSMD010000019.1 GCA_026987855.1 Candidatus Falkowiibacteriota bacterium
TATTTTTATATCGCATTTCAGGTTTTAGACCGTGAAATTTATCTAACCATGGTCTATTAAATATATAAACTGGAGTTATTCTAACAACCTCCAAAGAAGGAGCGCCTGCTTTAGTAACTATCTTTCTTCCTTCTGCTTTAACTAAGCTACCAACAGGAATTTTTAATATTTTTTTATAATTACTCAACTTTTCAGATTTTAAAACAAACTGAACAGTGCTTTCCTTAAATCTAACAGTCCAAAAAGAAATTTTACCCATTTTTCTTTTAGCTAAAATTCTGGCATACCCTTTATAATACTCACCAACTTTAGAATTTTCTAAAAAATTTCTATTATTCATCTTTACCTCCTTTTTGTTTTATTTAATTGCAAGGTGCGATATTATTATAAAAATTATAACTCTATTTCAATTTTTCTTTCTTTGGTGTTCACAAAAACATCATTACCTAACGGCAAACTTAACATTGGATCAGTGTGGCCAAAATCTACATTCGCTATAACTGGAAATTCAATCTTTCCAAACATATTGGATAATATTTTGTTAATCTGTTCTCGTGTGATGTCACTATCCTTTTGAAATCGACCAAATACTATTCCTTTAATTTTGTCTAAGTGACCTGCTTGCTTTAATTGCTGCAACATTCTTTGAATAGTTGCGGCTGATTCCTCTGAATCATCCTCAAGGAAAAGGATAGCATTCTCCAAATCAAGCATATATTCTGTGCCAATTAATTTGGTCATTGTATTCAAATTAGCTGGGATTAAAATACCATGAGCCTCTCCGTGATTAATAATGTCCCAACCTTTGTTGGCTTCCATTTTTCGTGGTCGGTCATCTTCTTTATCCCACAAAAGCATTTCTTCTGTAAATTCTTTGGAAACCGGCAATTTATATGTTTCTCCTGTTCCCAAATTAGCTGTTACATAAAGAAACGATGTTTCGGTAAACTTCTGCATTTTAGGAAATTCAGCAAATTGCGGCAAGATCATGGGACCCATAATACCTCTGACACCAGATTTTTTGTATAGGGCATGTAACAAAATAGTAACATCACTATAACCGATTAATATTTTTTTGTTATTTTTAGATATCATTTCATAATCTAATTTATCTAAAAGATCGTTTGCATTATAACCACCAATAGTTGCTATAATGGCCTTTACTTTTGGATTGGCAAACATAGAATGTAAATCTTCAACTCTTTCTTCAATCGTTCCAGCTGTAAACTCATCTACTTTTGTTATATTTTCTCCCTTTAATATTTTATATCCCATTGATTCTAAATATTTTAATCCTCGCTTTAACCGTTTTGGACAAAATGCAGAAATTGGCGCTGAGGGAGAAATTATTCCTATGACATCACCTGGTTTTAATTTGACTGACATATATTTATTTTTGAGCTAACGCCATAATGACATTGCCTCTACCAACAATGTCGTTATTGCGATAAGCATTAATTTCTACTTCTAAAATTTTATTAAAATTATCTTTATCTTTTAATTTATTTTGTATATTTTTAGTGTTGCCATGAATAAATGTTTCTTCCATCCCAGGATATATAAAATTTGGACCACCTATTATATATACTTTTCTGAAACCAGCCTGTTGATATAACTTCTTTAATTCACATGGCGTAAAACAATGTATATAAGGCATATTATCATTAAATCTTACTTTAGAATGTTTTTTAATCATTTTAATTTCTTTTAATCTATTAGTTAGGATAGCAAAATAATAAGCATGATATTTATTCGCAACTATACTAATATGAAGTCCTCTTCTTTTTAACTTCTTATAAATTTCTTTTAATGCTTTAGGGGGGTTCTCTACGAAACTAATAACATTATAAAATGATAAAGATAAATCAAATTCATTATCATTTATTCTATTCATTTCTTCTATATTCCCCACCTCTAAAGAAAATTTATCTCTGAGATTTTTTTTTACGATTTTCTCTTTTGCTACTGCGAGCATCTTTTCTGATAAATCAATTAAATGTCCAGATATATGATATTTATGCCTAAATAATTCATAAAAAAATAAAGTCCATCTACCCGTACCAGCGCCTGCATCTAAAATCTTTATCTTCTTTTTATTTTTAAAATACTTTGGTATTTCTCGTTTTAATATTTCTTTAAAAAAACAATCAGATAAAACCCAATAAAGTTGGGTATCTACATCATCGTAGGCACTGGCCTTTTTGTCAAAATATTTTTTGACCTTTTGATAATAGCGATTTTTCATAAATTTTATGGATAAGTTAATACGTTCTTAAGTCGAGGATATATAATAGCATCTTTGATATCATTTAAACCTAGCGCCCAAGCAATGAATCTTTCTATTCCTAAACCAAATCCTGAAGTAGGAGAATAGCCCTCTTGTCGACGAAGATCAATATACCACTCATACGGTTCAGACTTTAGGTTTTGCCTTTTTAATGATTCGTACATTTCTTCAACATTGTCTTGTCTTTGACCACTTCCTATGATTTCTCCTCCAAATCCCGTCTCGATGATAGAAGGAAATAATAAATCAGCATTAATCACCTTGTTAGAATCATTTAGATCAGGCTTTTGATAAAAAGGCACTCTATCACGATCAAAATTTTGTATCCACAAAGGAGTAGTTATGCCCAAAATTCTCATTAATTCGATCTCTCCTTGGGCTCTTATGTCTCTCCCTTTATCAGTATAATTAACATATTCTTTTTTGTTATGTTTTTCCAAAATTTCAACTGCTTCATCAAAAGAAATCTCATCAAACTTCTTCTTTTCTAGTAATTTATTTAAAGCTGTTTTGGTAGCCTCATAATTTCTACTAATCTTTTTAATAATATTATCCATCAACAATAATGCTTCTGTCATAATCTTAACATACCCTTCTGCTACCATCTTTATATCTTTTAAGGTTCCTTTAATTTCTGCTTCGCAATGATAAAACTGATTTAAATGCCTTTTATCATAATTCTCTCCTCTCATTGACGGCAAATAACAATATACTCTATCAAAACCATTTATGATAAGGGGTTCAAAGCCAAATTGAGCAGAATCAGTAAGATAGCAATTAAACTTTCCAAATTTTACCGGAATAGCCTCTGAGTCTGATCCCGGTCCCATAGGAGAAGAAATAGAAGGAGTTAACATAAAAAGATCAATATTTTTGGCATCTTGAACAGCGCTGAAATAATAATCTGAAATAACTTTTATATAATGCCTTAAATAAAGCAGAGCTTTAAAATATTTTTTCTGTGTAAGATCAAGATAATGTTTTTTGGGATCATATTTAGGCCTTAAAAAAACATTACTACTCAATCCAGCAAACAAGTAATCATCTTTTGTTATTTTTTTAATTAAGGATTCTGGAATCATAAAATTTTCTCTAATAATTAAAATTTAAATTATTTTAAAAATTTCTAACAACTTCGTCAAGATATGTAGGTAATGTGCAATACATATGACGATTTTTGTAAAATCATGAAAACTATGTCAAAATTGGCGCATATGTGC
>JALSMD010000020.1 GCA_026987855.1 Candidatus Falkowiibacteriota bacterium
GTTTATATTATTGATAATTGTTCAATTAATAATTGTGAGTTTATAAAGAAGAATTATCCAGAAGCTAAATGTACCTCAAGACCAGATGGGAACTATACTGCCGCTAATAATTTAGGCATTAAAATGGCATATGCGGACGGGTGCGAATATTTTGTAATTGCTAATATAGATACCAAATTTGACCCAAATTGGTTAGCTGAATTAGTAAAAGCGGCTGAGAGTGATTATTGTATTGGCATAGCGCAATCTAAGATACTTTTGTATCCAAAAACAAAAAAGGAGTGGGAAAAACCAAAAATCAATAGCATCGGCAACGCAATACACTTTTTAGGTTTTGGTTTTACGCGTGGGTATAAGGAGTTGGATAAACCAATTAAAGGTTTGCCAGAAATAACTTACGCCAGCGGTTGTTCTTTTATTATAAAAAAAGAAGTTTTAGATAAAATTGGTAATTACGATGAGGAATATTGGATGTATCATGATGACATTGAAATAAGTTGGCGCGCTAAACTAGCCGGATACAAAATCGTTTTAGCGCCTCTTTCAATTGTCTACCATAAATACGAATTTTCTCGAAGCGTCAGAATGATATATTATATGGAACGCAATCGATATTTGGTGATGTTTCATTACTATAAGCTAGCCACAATTTTATTGATATTACCGGCTATTATCGCAATGGAACTTGGAATAATAATATATTCTTTAACGCAAGGTTGGTTTAAAACAAAGTTAGAAGTGACAGCTTATTTTTTAAGGCCTAATACTTGGATAAAGATTATAAGCAAAAGACAAAAAGTAAAGAAAATTAGAAAATTACCGGACAAAAAAGTAATAAAAAATTTTGAAGGCCGAGTTTTATTTCAAGAAATTGAAAATCCAATTTTAAAATATATTGCTAATCCTTTATTTAATTTTTATTGGCAAATTATAAAGAAAATTATTTTTTGGTAAATTTATGTTTAGCTTAGATGATCATCGCCGTATTGTCGGCGATGAAAAAATAAATGAAATAATCAAAGAAGCTAAACCGCTTAAAGGCAAATATATTGTACATATAAATTCTACCTTTTATGGCGGGGGGGTAGCAGAGATTATTGAAAGTTTAGTTATTTTAATGAATGATTTGGGTATAAAAGCTGGTTGGAGGCATCTAAAGGGGAGTGAATCTTTTTTTGAAATTACTAAATTATTCCATAATGGCGCTCAGGGTGAAAATATTAAATTAAATTCTCGGCTCAAAAAGATTTATGAAGAAATAAATAAACGCAATTCTATTTTTATGCACATTGAAAAAAATGATGCTATTATTATCCATGATCCTCAGGTTTTGCCTCTTATTAAATTTTATCCAAAAAAGCAACCATGGATATGGCGATGTCATATAGACATCACAAAGCCAAATAAAAAATTATGGAACTATCTAAAAGAATTTATTAATCTTTATGATGAAATGATTGTTTCTGATAAAAAATATTTTAAAAAAGATATAAAGATACCGCAAAGAGTTATTATGCCTTCTATTAATCCATTAATAGATAAAAATAAAAATATTTCTCACCAAAAAGCGGTTCAAATTTTAGGTAAAGTCGGTATCAAATTAAATAAACCAATTATTAGCCAAATTTCACGTTTTGATTACTGGAAAGATCCTTTAGGCGTTATTGACGCTTTTTACTTAATAAGAAAGCAGATTGATTGTCAATTAGTATTGATGGGAAATGCAGCCACAGATGACCCTGAGTGCCTTAAAGTATACAAAATGGTATTAGAAAAGGCGAAAAATAATAAAGATATAAAAATTTTATTTAATATTGGTGATAATTTAACTGTTAATGCTCTACAAAGAGAATCAGCCGTTGTCTTGCAAAAATCATTAAAAGAAGGGTTTGCTTTGACTGTTAGTGAAGCTCTATGGAAAAGAACGCCAGTAGTTGCCGGAAACGTTGGCGGTATACCAAATCAAATTATTGACGGCAAAAATGGCTTTTTAATAAACAACATCAAAGAATGTGCTGACCGAGTCATTTACTTATTAAAGAACGAAAATAAAAGAAAAGAAATGGGAAATTTTGGGCATAAGTATGTTAAAGATAATTTTTTAATTACAAGACATTTATTGGATTACATTAAATTACTAAAAAGATTTTTATAAAAATATGTTTTTAATTATCAAATGGTTAACAATGACAACCGCTATTATTATTAGCGCCTATTTATTAGGAGGGGTACATATTACTATATGGGGAGCTATTTGGGTGGCATTATCTCTTGGTATTATCAATGTTACTCTTAAACCAATTCTACTTATTTTAACATTGCCTATCAACATTTTAACATTAGGACTGTTTACCTTGATAATAAACGCCTCTTTTATTATATTATTAAGCACTATAATTAAAGGGTTTGAGGTAGAAAATTTTTGGTGGGCTGTATTGTTTAGCTTAACATTATCTATAATTAGTTATTTTTTGAATAAAATTATTCAATAATTTTTCGAGTAGTCTAAACCCCCTTGACAAATTTTTAATTTTTATTATATTTAAATAGGGTGCATTTTTAATGCACTCTTGTTCTTTTAAAATCCATAATAAAGGGGGGATGCCTATTGAATGTGTTAAAGGTATAAATTACTATTTAAAGGCCATACACCACAAAAAAATAAACCAAAAAGGAGGAAAAAGCATGAAAAACATGGCAAAGTTACTAACAGTGATTATGTTTTGTTTGGCAATGGTTGTTCAGGCTTGGGCAGAAGGTTGGTATTATAATGAGAATTATTCCTATTCGGCCATTGGAAGTGATAATGGTATAGCGGCAATGTACGGTTATAGTTATAATGAAGGTGGTGCAATGAATGGTTCAGGTGATTCTTATATGGCGATGGAAAATGAAATAAATAGCTATGTGTGGGGGGGAATAAATGGGTATGGAATATCAGAATCATCAAATTATAGCCAACAAGAAACATATGTTGATGATGAATGCGCCTATACATATGAGTACAACGAAAACCTGAACCAATTAAACGCAGATGGCGCCGCTTTGGCTGAATCCTATGCTTCTGGAATGTCATTTTCAGAAGCAAACTATGGTGCAAATAGTGTAACTTCTTACACCTCAATTTATTCCGGTTCTTATATTGCAAACGGGGTCCAATCAACAGCTTGGACATACAACGATAATGCTAGTATATCTGAAACTGAAGTAGGGAGTGATTATGCGTACGGAGGAATAGTGATGAATTCGGTAAGCGGAAGCTTTGTGATGGGAGATGGGGTGGCCGCTTCAAGCGTGATGGCCAACGGCGGTATATTCTACCAATCTAACTAATCTAACTAAAACAAATAATGGGGGAGGAAAAATTTCCTCCCCCTGTTTAAAACAAAATATCACAATACCACAGGGGGTAAGAATGAAGAAGATATTTGCCATAGCGATGTTAACTTTTTTAATATTTAATAGTAAGGTTTTAGCTGTTAACAGTGGGACTAGCGCCCCTGCAGCTCAAGCACAATCAAATGTAGGAGTAGAAGTATATTCAGGGGGAATAGGTAATTCTTATCAAAGCACAGTGATCACCCCGTCTAACGAGGTTAATGTTAATGGTGGTGATCAAAGCACGGAGGTTAATATTGATGGTGGAAAACAAAGTTTAGTTTTTACTCCTACTTTTGAAGCATCAAAGCCAAGAGGTAATGCCTTTACGCCATTACCCCCAAATACCCCCTCTATGCAATATTTTGGCCCATACTTAAAGACTAGTCAACAAATGCAAGAAGAAGTACAATTTATAATGAATAATACTTTTCCTCAAGAGTATAGCAGATGGGCAGTAAAATGGTACCAAAAAAGAAAAATTAAAAGCAACTATAAAGGACCTAATGGCATTAAATTGCATTTTGTACCATCAGAATATTATATGCGCTTAATGACAATGGAAAAAATCAAAATAAAGGAGTTAAGATTTAAGGACAAGAAATTCGTCCAAGTCATAAAATTGAAAGACCCACGAAAAGTAGTAGTTGATAAGGTAAAGGTTGTCCATACCTTAAATGGCAAATATAAGTGTCTGGGAATGTTAGTCTTGAAAAATGAAGATGGTAAAGCTTTTGTTGGTGATTTCCAGCAAACGGCCGTTAAATATATTATAGATTGTTTTAAAGGCGTTAAAAGAATTATATTATTTCACATCC
>JALSMD010000021.1 GCA_026987855.1 Candidatus Falkowiibacteriota bacterium
CGTAATCTGGGTCTAGGGCATGTTCAGCATCAACAAAGGCAGCAATGCCTCCCATTTTTTGAACTTCAGCAACAATATGTTGAGCTAACGTAGTTTTACCTGATGACTCTGGACCAAAAACTTCAATAATTCTTCCCCGAGGAACACCACCAATCCCTAAAGCAATATCCAAAGAAAGACAACCGGTTGGCACTGCTTCAACATTTGCCTTTTTAGCTTCTCCAAAGCGCATAATTGCCCCGTCACCAAATTTATTTTTTATCTGTTCAATAGCAGCTAACGCGGCCTTAAATTTTTCATTTACCTCCTTTTTTTTGTTATCAGCCATATTTTTTTAAAAATTACTTATTAGTTATTTCACTAAAATTTGTCGTTTAATTATATATTTTTGACTATATCTCTTTTGAGCTATTATATCCACGACATTTAAACCATTCTTTAAATTAACAGTCCTAGCAAAACTTCCATCGTTATTGGTCAAAACTGTTTCTCCGTTAATACTAACTTCTGCTTCTGGTTCAGTTATTCCCTTAATTTCTATATTATGTTGAGTAGTAACAAAATTGTCCGGGGGATAAGTAATTACTAACAGTGGCGGCGCTACTATTTTCTTCAAGCTAAAAGCTAAATATAGAAAACAGGCCAAAACAATACTAGCAATAATCGCCCCTTTTATAATCTTTGGTAAAAATAAAAAGTAGTGTATCCGAGAAGCTCTTTGCACAAATAATTTTTTTGCTTTTTGATGTTTAGAAATGGCCTTTTCTTGTTCAAAAATATCAACCAATTCTTTATCATCAACCCCTAAAAAATGCGCATATCTACGCAAGATATTACGTCCATAAATACCTGGGGGCAAAATAGAAAAATTACCGTTTTCCAGTGCTTGTAAATATTCTATTTTTATATTTAAATCTTTAGCAATTCTCTCTAGTTCTAGACCCTTTTTTTGGCGGGCTTTTTGTAGTCCCTCAACAACAACATCAATATCTAGAATTATTTTTTTATTATTAAAAAAAGTCATATTTCTTTTTAAATTATAACAAAAACATCTAGAAAAGCAAAGAAAAATTTGATTGACAAAGAAAAGTCAAAGAATTATACTTAAAATATGAATAAATTTAAAATATATGAAAAAAACATTAACTATTACAATTATTTTGGTATTATTTTTAGGAGGTTGCTCTAAAAACATTAATTCTTCTCAAAGTCCGTTGTCTCAAAAAACAAACCAAGACAATTCTCTAAACAAAGAGACAGAAATTATTTTATTTTACAGCAATGCCTGCCCTCACTGCAAAAGAGTAGAAAGTTTTATAAAAAATAATAATATTGACAAAAAAATTAAGTTCCAACAAAAAGAAATTAACAAAAATCTAGAAAGTCGCAATGAATTAATTGAAAAAGCAAGGCAATGCAATATTTCTCCCAAAAACATTGGCGTCCCCTTCCTTTGGGACAATGGAAAATGTTTAATGGGAGATAAAGATATTATTAATTTTTTTGAAGAAAAAATCAATGGTTAAAAAAATAATCAAAACTTCTGTTTTGATAATTTTATTTCTTGGGCATCAAGCAAAAGCAGTCTGTCCTGTTTGCACTGTTGCAGTAGGAGCTGGCTTAGGCTTATCTCGTTGGTTAGGAATTGACGATACAATAAGTGGCCTTTGGATTGGGGGGCTTACTGTTTCTTTAATATTATGGACAATCAACTTCTTTAATAAAAAAAATATTATTTTTAAAGGATATAAAACAATTATTATTTTTACTTATTATGCTTTGATTATTGCCCCTTTAAAAATTCATGAAATAATTGGACATCCTTTAAACACTTTTTTTGGAATAGATAAATTAATATTTGGCATAAGTGTTGGTAGTGTCTCTTTTTATTTAGGGAATTTGGCTTATGATAAATATAAAGAAAAACGAGGAAAGGCGCTTTTCCCTTTTCAAAAAGTAGTAATGCCAATTTTGCCCTTAATAATTTTTAGCATAATCTTCTATTATTTTATTAAATAAAAATATGAGCGATGAAAAAATAATTAAAGACATAAATAAATTTGTAGAAAAGTTAGACGAAATGAAAAAAAAAGACAAAATGGATTTGTCTTGTGACCAAGATCTAAGTATTGCTATTATGAATTTAATTAGTATTGAAGAACATTTCTTTTTCACTGGAGCTAAAACACAAAAAAATGAATATTATGATTTAATTAACGAGGTGCGCGAAATGCGAAAAGAACTTCTAAAAAGAATAATAAAAAAATATGAAGGAGAAGTCTGGTGTATTTCCAAGCATTTGCTTGCCGCAAGTTATCGTTTAATGGAAGTTGGCACTAAATTATTAGGAAGCGGCAAAAAAGAAGAAGCTTATGACTTCTTCAATAAAGCCTATAATTTATACTCTCTTTTTTGGGGGCTTAATATGAAACTAATTAAAGCTGATGATATAAAAAAAATAGACGACAATACCCTTAACAAACATGACAAAGAAAAGAAAGGAATAACTGGACGCTTAGGAGAAATAGTAAGAAAAGCTATTGACTGTTGTATTGAATAAGATTAAAAAAACATAATTTTATTACAAAAGAGAGCAATCTGCTCTCTTTTTTGTTTGTTTTATAAAAAGCGTATGTATTTTATTTCCTCGTTGTCTTAGGTATATTATATTTTGTAATATTTAAACTTTAAAAAGTCGTAAAACAAAACAAATTGTTTGTTATGAATTTGCCAACCTCTAAGTTGCTTTATATAATAAAAACATAAAAAACCTTATAAAAAAACAATATGCTTAAAAGAAAAACATTTCTATTATTTGCCCTATTATTAATTACAATAATATTATTTAGCGTTTGTCCAGCACGAGCTCAAAATAAAGATAAAATTTTTCAAGCCCGAGTAATAGAAGTTTTAGAAGAAAAAGAAGTTACCTTGCCAGACGGGAGTAAAACTAAACAACAAAAAATTAGATTAGAAGGAGAAGAAGGAGAATTTAAAGGCAAGATAGTAGTTTTTAATGGTATTGGAGATTTTGAGGTTATTAATAATAAAATATACCAAAAAGACGATAAAGTATTAGTAGCAGAAAGTTATACAGAAAATGGCGAGGTTCACTACTACATTATTGATTATGTAAGAACAAAAAAATTGCTTTGGTTATTGTTTGTTTTTTTGTTTAGTTTGTTTTTAATTAGTGGTCTTAAAGGCTTTCGCTCTGTTGTTTCTTTAATAATTAGTTTTTTTGTTATTACTAAATATATAATTCCCAAAATAATGACCGGTAGCAACCCGTTATTTATCACTTTTATAGGGGCTTTTATAATTTTATTGATCATTATTTATTTTACTGAGGGAATAAATTATAGATCTCATACTGCTGTCATTAGTATTTTATTAGCCTCTTAATAACAATTGTTTTGTCTTGGTTTTTTGTAAAAGTGGCCAAGCTAACAGGAATATCTAGCGAAGAAACTGCTTATCTTATAAACTTAGGAGTGGGGGCGAAAATCAATTTTCAGGGTTTGTTGCTTGCCGGAATTATTATTGGTACCTTAGGTGTTTTAGATGATGTCGTTATTTCTCAAGTAGCAGCTGTGGAACAAATTATTAAAACTAATCCAAAACAAAACTTTAAAGAAATTTTTAAAAAGGCGCACGAAATTGGAGTTTCACATATAAGTTCTATGACAAACACTCTTTTTCTCGCGTATGCTGGCGTTTCTTTGCCACTGCTTATTTTGTTTCTTAGTGGACAAAGTGCGTTTTCTTCGTGGCTACAAATTATCAATAACGAGATAATTGCTACGGAAATAATTAGGACCCTAGCAGGAAGCACAGGGCTCATTCTTTCTATACCAATTTCTACTTTTTTGGCTGTTTGGATATTAAAAAAACATTATGTTAACAAATAAGTTGACAAATAAAAAAAAATATTATAATATTTTAAACAATAATAAATAAAAATAGAACTTCGGTTCTATTTTATTATTGTATGACAAAAGAAAAAAACAATAACACCCAAGAAAACAAGCAAAAACAAGAAAAGAAAAAAGATGAGTCTTTAAAAAACAAAATTCCGGAATTAAAGCCCGGAATGACTGTGCGTGTTTACCAAAGAATTAAAGAGTTGAACACTAAGGGAGAAGAAAAAGAAAG
>JALSMD010000022.1 GCA_026987855.1 Candidatus Falkowiibacteriota bacterium
AAATTAGAAAATTTAAAAGGCGAAGGATTTAAGCCGTTATACTTAAGTAATGAAGGGGCGTTGCCATCTCCTCATTATGGTATAATGGCTTATAAATTAGAATTTACAACTTGGGTATATAAACAATTAAAACAAAGATATGTTTCTTAATATAACGGAATTAAAAACAGTTGCTTTAACTGAAGTAGTTAACCTAATTACAAATAGCGATGATACAATTATTGAACAAATAATTGCAGAAAGTATTGATTTAATTAAAAGCTATTTACATAACTATTATGATATTAATATAATTTTTGAGGCAACAGGTACCGATAGAAGTTTAATTGTCTTAAAGTACCTTAAAGACATTGTAATATATGAAATTTACATTCGCAGAAGCCACGATTTTAACGAAGTAACAAAATCCAGATACGATGAAGCTATTTTATGGTTAGAAAAAGTTGCAAAAGGGATTATTAATCCTGACTTACCAATTAAAACGGAAGAAATTGATGGCGAAAATACAAGTGCCACATTTTTAAAAATAGGTTCAAAACAACGTTATAAAACAGGCTGGTAATGTTGTTAGATATAGGAGGAGATTTAGAAGAGATTGCAAAAGATACAGCACGTTTTATCAGTACTGATTTACCTGATATAATTGCAGTTGAAGGACTAAAACACATTAAAAAAAGCTTTAAAGATGAAGGTTTTACAGACGCTTTTGTAGAAAAATGGAAAAAGCGAAAAAGAAATAATAAAAGAGGACGGATTATTACCAGATACCGAACCAATAGAATTGGTAAAGAAGGAAGCCTAAACAAATACGGCAAAAAAATAAAAGGACGTAAAATATTGGCTGGTCATAATTCTAGTGGTAACAAACTGCAAAATAGTTTTAGAGCAAGAAAAAAAAGGAATAGAGTAATATTTTTTTCTTATAAAAAATATGCAGAAAGACATAATGAAGGTAAAGATGGCATGCCTAGACGTACATATATCGCAGCCTCTAAAGTATTGGATAATAACATTGAAAAAAAAATTAATCGGTCACTCGATAATATATTTAAAAACTAATTAAATGGCATTTAAAGATTATTTAAGCAAAAATTTATTAGCAGCTGCTTTTAAATTAAACACACCCAAAAGTAGCAAATCTACTAAACAAGTTCAAGTGTTAATTGATAGTATTTCTGAACATAGAAGTATTTGGAGAAAAGAAGTAATTGATTGGCAACAAGGACGTGATGCCTTTTATAGTGAACACAACCCTACAACTTGGCAGTTGCAAGATGTTTATCATGATGTTATGTTAGACGATCAATTAACAACAGTTACCGAGTCTCGTAAATTGAGAATTATTAATAAAGAATTAGTAGTTTATGACAAAAATAAAAATATAGATCAAAAGAAAACAGATTTATTAAATGATCAAGAATGGATATTCGATTTTTTAAATATGTCATTAGATAGTATTTTTTATGGATATTCTTTAATTCATTTAAGAACCGCAAAAAACTTAACTGGTCAAACAATTATTAAAGAGCCTTATTTAGTGCCTCGTGGATATGTATCACCTTTTAATAAGCTTATTTTAAGTAATGAGAATGACCCTAGTACTGGTGTTGAATTTGAACGATTTAATAGAGAGTTAATTTATGCTAAAATGTACAACGAAGTTGGTATTTTAGAAAAAGCAGCACCATTAACTATGCTTAAACGACACTCTTGGGGTTCTTGGGATGAATTTGAACAAATATTTGGAGTACCAATTAGAGTAGCAAAATATGCACTTGGCAATGATAAAATAAAAAAAGAGATTGCAGGTTGGTTAGAAGAAATGGGCACAGCTGCTTATGGTGTATTTCCAAAAGAAGTGGAAATTGATATTATCGAAAATCAAAAAACAGATGCATATAATGTATTCCTAAAAAAGATTGAACGTGTTGATGAAGGGCTTGCTAAATTAATTTTACACCAAACAGGTACAACAGACGAAAAATCATTTGTTGGTGCCGCCCAAGTTCATGAAAATACATTACACCAAGTTACAATGGCAGATGAACGTAAGTTAAAATTGATTTTAAACGGTTCTTTAAAATATGCTTTAAATTATTGGGGTTATGGTTTTGATGGCACTGAAAAAATTGCATTTAAAAAAACAACAGACCCAAACAAACAAATAGAAGTAGATAGTAAATTAATGAAAGGTGGTGTTAACCTCTCAAAAGACTACATAGAGCGAACTTATGGCGTTGAAGTAGATGATACTAAACCTGTAGAAAAAGAGCCTAAGACTAAAAAAAAAAAGGCTTAAGTCAAATTGATTTACTCTATCGTTCACATTGTTGCTCTCATACTTCAGGCGAATTACAACTAGCAGATTTTAATCCAATAAGCTTGCCTATTGTAGAAAAATACATTGCTCAACTATTTAAACGCAAAGGTATTGGTACAACCACAGAGCGTGAATTTTGGAAAGTTGTTTTTAATAACCTTAATTCGGCTATTGATGAAGGTTATAAATCAGATGTATCTTATGATACAACGGATTTTGAAATGCTATCTAATTTAAAGTTAAACGCAGCTTCATTTGCCGCTTTTAAAAATCATACTTTTAAAAATGAATTAGTAAAATTATTAATTAACTCAGATGGAGATATTAGAGACTGGAGTAGCTTTAAAAATGAAGCTGTAAAATTAAATGAAAAGTTTAATTTTAGACATTTAAAATCCGAATATGACCATGCTGTAGCTTCTAGTAATATGGCTGCCAAATGGCAAGATTTTCAAAAAAGAAAACACCTTTATCCAAATTTAAAATATGTAGCTATTATTGATAGCCGTACTCGTGAACTACATAAAAAATGGAATGGTATTGTTTTACCAATAGATCATAAATTTTGGCAAACACATTATCCACCAAATGACTGGGGTTGTAGGTGTGATGTATTACAAACCGATGAAGAAGAAGATACTAAAAAAACGGAAGTAAATGATTTACCAAATTTACCAAAGCAATTTAATAACAATAGCGGAATTACTGGCAATATTTTTGACAAAAACCATCCTTATTTTGAGAGTTCGGACAAGAATATTATTAAACAAGATGTAGAAGCCTATAAATTAAAATTCCCTAACTATATTTATTTAAAAGATGTAAATGTAAAAGTTAGTGCTTGGGCAGACCGTAGTGGCTTATTAAGTGATATTGAAGTTGCTAGTTTTTTAAATAAAAACAAATATAAAGTAACGATTGAGCCTATTGCTAATCCAATGTTTATACAAGGTGTAAAAATGCCTGAATACAAAGTTGATGGAAAAATTGCGGACAGAAAAAGCCCTAGTAAAATAAGTTTTAAAAATGTGTTGAAATCTGCCAATGCTCAAAATTGCGAAGTTGTAGTTATTGACTTAACAGATTATCCGTATGATTTTGAATTTGCAAAAAATCGAATTGCTTTAAGCTTTAAAGAAGTTAAAAGTTACTCAAATATTAAAAAAGTAATTATTGTTAATAAGGACAAAACAAAGCTATTTGAGTATAACAGGTCTGTAAAATAAGAAAACGGCTAAAAAAGCCGTTTAATACGCATAGTTTGAGTAAACTCGCACTACTTGTTATGCAAATATATAATTTTATTTTGGATTGAAAGGAATGAATTTAAAAAGCATAGATTTATAATCTATTTGTATTTCTCCGACTACTGTATTATCAAAAGAAAAAAAGAAAGAAGTTGGATTTATATCTTCATTATGAACCAATTGGAATCTATTAGCATCTTTTACAATACAAACATCACGTTTTAAACACTTTGCTGCTATTTTTAGTAAAAACTTATTAAAATCCATTTTAACAATATTTTTAAAATCTGTAGGTTTAGTTTTTGGAATTGGTTTTGTGTCAAGTGTTTTTTGTATATCAATTAAATCTTGTATTTGCGTTTTCATTTTAGTAGTATTAAAAGGTATAAATTCCTTCGCCATTAACAATAGCTTCTATTGTCCGTGATGATAAGAAGTACTGATCGGCTGCTTTGCTCATAATAAAATCATACTTCCAATGTGGTTTGGATGTCAAAAGATTATTCACATAATTACGAACGCTTAAATTACGCCTATCAAATTGATTATTTTCCTTCATTACTGCAAAAATAAAAAA
>JALSMD010000023.1 GCA_026987855.1 Candidatus Falkowiibacteriota bacterium
AAATATCATTTTTACCTAAATTCCCATCTAAATATATTCTTACTTGATAATTTTGATTGTCGGGGTAATTCTCTGTATGCCATTCATATTGTTTCTGGCTACAAGCAACAGTAGCAATAGTTGTAAATGTGCTCCCTGTTGTATACTGAATATTGACATAATCACCTTCTTCACAATCAGCTTCCCAAGTTATTAACTGCATTCCACTCCAATATTCCCCGCCATTTGGAGAAGTAATCGTAATACCTGTTAAAGCCACAGCTTGATAAGCCAAGCTCACTCCTAGAACCAAAAACACACAACCTAAAATCACCGCTACAAATCTGGTTGTGCGCTTTTTGCCATTCTTTTTGTTTAAAAGCCCAAAAATTTTGTCCATAGTGTTTAGATTATTTTTAAAATTATTATATGATTATTATACAAAATAGACATAAAATTTTTTTAAAAAATAAATAAAATAAAAATAAAATTTACAAAGGGTAACATAATAAAAAAGGCGTTATTTTTTAAAAATAACGCCTTAATACAATGTCTTTATGATGTGTCTTAAATTTGTCCTATCTATAATTTTTTTATATGCTATACCCACAAAATCGTAATAAAACTTTCCTTTCAATATAAAGATCGCTTAAAAACAAAAATATCTCTTATGTTTTATGTTTTTTTCTTAAATATTCTATAACTCCGAGAGTTGATTTATTATTTTTATCTGGCGGAAACCAAGTTTGTCCTTCTAATAAAGGGTTGCCTTTATATTTATTAAATATCTTTCTTTCTTCCCTTTCCCAAAATTTAAATACTTTTTCTGGTTGAGTAATATCTATTTTTTGTTCATAATTGAGTAAAGCTCTATTTAAAAACAAAAAACCTTTGGGATATTTTGTGCTTATACGCAAAGCTAATTCCCAATCTTCCCAAAATCTAATGTTTTCATCCCAACCGCCTAATTTTATTATTTCTTTCTTCTTGTGGCACATTGTGTTTGTATCAATCAAAATGCGGCGATGCCATAATCTTTTTAAATCAAAAAATTTTCGCGAATAACTAAATTCATCGCGGACCCTCTTTTCTTGTCCATTTTCAACTAAAGTTAAGCGATAATTTTTTTTACAAAAAATTAGAACTTTATCCTTGTGTTTATTAAAAGCTTCATTCATTACTTCTAAAAAATCTTGATGCCAAGTATTATCGCTATCCAAATAAGCAATTAATTCACCTTTTGCTTTTTTTAAGCCAAAATTACGCGCAGCAGAAGCCCCCCTGTTCTTTTCTAGTTTAAAATAACGAATGCGGGGATCACTAAATTGTTGCACTAACTTTTCTGTTTCATCGCGCGAAGCATCATCAACAATAATTAACTCAAAAAAGGGGTATGTCTGCGCAAGCACAGATTGAATTGCTCGCCACAAAATATAACAACGATTATAAGTAGCAATAATAACTGAAAACCTTGGTTGATAATTCTTCATAATTTTATTTTAAACTATTTTAATTTTATTATAACACTTATTATTATAATTTTAAAAACAAAAAAACACAAAAAAACATATCTTTAAAAAGCATAGATGCTAATCTTAATAGACAAATTTATTGCTTTTCTGTTATAATTTTAATATGGAAAAACATAAAAAAAATTGGATAAAATACTTTATTTTAAGCCTTTTTTTTGTAAGGGTCTTTTTTAGGTTATGGAAAAAAAGACATATAAATAAAAATTTTCATGAATTTCTCAAACGGGAACGACTAGAATTAAAAAAACTAAAAAACCATCAAGAAAGCAAGACGGAATTTGTCTGTAATACAAAAAATTTTTTCAAAGATCTTTTTATTCCTCATAAAAACAACTGCTATAAGCCTAAAATTTTACATTCACGTTCTCTGGCGATTATCGTTGTTTTCCTTTTTAGCCTTAAAATTTTAGCTGGTTTTGTTTTATTTTTTGCTTATCTTCCTTATGCCGAAATGACAGAAAATCTTCCCCAACAAATACTTACTTTAATCAATGAAGACAGAAAGGCAAACAATTTGCCACCATTAAAATCTAATCCAATTTTAGAAAAAGCCGCTTTAACCAAAGCGCAAGACATGATAAACAAGAACTATTTTTCCCACCAAAGCCCAGATGGAAAAATGCCATGGGATTTTATTGACCGTAGCGAATATGCTTTTTTGTATGCAGGCGAAAATTTAGCAATGAATTTTACAAAAGCTGACTCTGTACACAAAGCCTTAATGTCTTCTTTGTCTCACAAAAAAAATATTCTTAATAAAAACTACCAAGACATAGGGATAGCTGTTTTATGTGGCAATATTAATGGTGAGGAGGTTAATGTTTTAGTAGAAATATTTGGAGGTAGGTCAGATGCCGAACCAATTGTCAATAATTCAAATTTAGTGACACAAACAAGTCAGGTAGAACAAGAAATGTCAAAAAGTTCAACCTCTACTCCCCTATCTACTTCAACAAAAATTTTAGCTCTAAAACAAGACGACGCACATTCTACCCCTTATAATACCATTCAATTGAAAAACGCAAAAAAAGCTGGAACCACAAAAATGAAAATTGAAAAAGGCACCACTACTTTAAGTTGGAATAAGGCGAGCTCTACTATTATTAGTGATAAAAATAAACTTCTTACTAAAGCAAACACTGGGGGTAAAACAATTCAAATTTATCCCCAAAACAAACCAAAAATTAAAACTATCAATTTTAATAATGAACTTAAAGTCGTTAAAGCACCTCAAGGTAACGGGGAGTTTTTAGCGCATAGCTTTAATCAAGCTGTTAAAATTGTCTTATTTATCTTTCTAATCATTCTCCTAGTAGCTCTAATTATAAACATTTTTGTTGAAATCACCATTCAACATCATACAGTTATTATTCAAGCTATAGCTGTTATAATGATAATTATTGGGCTAGCTGAGCTTAAACTAGGTTTACTTGAAAATTTAACTTATCAATATATTGCTATTTTATAAAAAAAGAGTTAAAATATAACTGTTTAAAAAATTAAAAAAAATATATGGAATATGATGTAATTATTGGATTAGAAATCCACGCTGAACTAAAAACCAAATCAAAAATGTTCTGTTCATGTGATAATAACGCCCAAAACAAAGAACCAAATACGACAATTTGTCCAATTTGTTTGGGTCATCCTGGAACATTGCCGATAGCCAACAAGCAAGCAATTGAGTGGACTATACTTTTGGGTCTTTCTTTGAATTGTAAGATAAATACTTTAAGCAAATTTGATCGTAAAAATTATTTTTATCCTGACCTGCCGAAAGGTTATCAAATCTCTCAATACGATCTTCCTTTTGCTTATCATGGATACTTAGAGGTTGGTGATGAAAAAATCATCATAGAAAGAATACATCTAGAAGAAGATACTGCTAAATCAATTCACCCAACAGGCAAAAATTACACTTTAATAGATTTTAACCGCAGCGGCACTCCTTTGATTGAAATGGTGACTGCGCCCGTAATTAAAAGTGCAAGCCAAGCAAAGAAATTTTGCCAAAAATACCAACAAATTTTAAGGTATTTAGATATCAGTAATGCTGATATGGAAAAGGGTGAAATGAGATGCGAGGCTAATGTAAGTGTCCAAGAAAAAGGAAAGTGGGAATTAAAAAATGGCGCAATTGTGGCCAAAGAAGGATATGCGCTGAACCCAAAAGTAGAGTTAAAAAATATCAATTCATTCCGCGCCATTGAAAAAGCTATTGAATACGAAATTAAAAGACAAATTAAAGCAATAAAAGAAGGCAAAAAATTGATTCAAGAAACACGTGGCTGGAACGAAGATAAAGGAAAAACAATTAGCCAAAGAACAAAGGAAACAGCAGCAGATTATAGATATTTTCCTGAACCAGACATTCCTCCAATAAATATTAGCGCCCAATGGTTGGAGGAAATAAAAACAAAAATGATAGAACTGCCATCAGAAAAAGCAAAACGTTTTTGTGAACAATTTAAAATGGAAAAAAGTGATGCTGAAATATTAGTAAGTGATAAATTTTTAGCTAATTATACAGAAAAAGTTATTTCTGAATTAAGAGCTTGGATTAATGCCAATGGCGATAAATGGGAAAGACAAAA
>JALSMD010000024.1 GCA_026987855.1 Candidatus Falkowiibacteriota bacterium
CATGATTGTGAGAGCCCGAATGGAATTAAGAAAATAAAAGAATAAAAAAAATAAAGTAGCGTAAAATATTTAGAGGAGGCTTTATGCCTCCTCTTTTTAATAGTTTTTTATCTCGAGAATCAGCGAAATCCTTAAACATATAACGCGTAACGCGTAAATTGATAAAAAGTTAGGAATCATAAATTAGGAATAAGTTTTATAACTCCCTAATTTCTAATTTCTAATTCTTGGTTCAAGCGTTACGCTTTATGCGTACCCACCATTTTGCTTATGCGAAATTTGGGCGGGCCGCTCGGGACAGAATTTGCTAGTATAAATATAAATATGTTAAAATGTAAAAAAACAACAATAAAATAAATATGGTTTATAAAAACATTTTACAATTAATTGGCAATACACCTATTATTCAAATAAATAAAATTTGCCCTAACTCACGAGTAAAAATTTATGCTAAATTAGAAGGTTGCAATCCAGGAGGTAGTATCAAGGATCGCATTGCCTTAAAAATGATAAGGCAAGCAGAAAAAGAAGGCAAATTAACCAAAAACAAAACAATCATTGAGGCGACATCGGGCAATACTGGCATTGCTTTAGCTATGATTGGATCTGTTTTAGGATATAAAGTTAAAATTGTAATGAGTAGAGCTGTTTCTGTTGAAAGAATTAAAATAATTAAAGCTTTTGGTGGCAATGTTATTTTAACTGATGCTAAAAAAGGTACAGACGGCGCAATTATTAAAGCGCGTGAGTTGGTACATAAATACCCAGATAAATATTTTATGCCAGATCAATTTTCTAATAAATATAACAAATTAGCTCATTATGAGACAACTGCTCGTGAAATATGGAAACAAATGAAAGGCAAAGTTGATTATTTTGTGTCTGCTGTTGGTACCTCAGGAACGATTATGGGGGTAGGGTCTTATTTAAAAAAATATAATCCAGAAATAAAGATAATTAGCGCTGAACCTACACGCGGTCATTATATTCAGGGCCTTAAAAATATGGAAGAAGCAATTGTGCCATCTATTTATGATCCATCTAAGATTGATGAGGTTATTATGGTCAACACTAAAGATGCTTTAGCTATGAGTAGGCGAATAATTCGCGAAGAAGGAGTCTTCGTAGGAATGAGTTCTGGCGCCGCAATGTTAGCCGCTTATCAGGTTGCTCAAAAAATTAAAAAAGGTAATGTTGTAACCATTTTTCCAGACAGGGGCGAGAAGTATTTAAGTACAAGAATGTTTGGTTAGTATTGTATATATAATGTAAATCAGGAACTATAATTAGGAATAAATTTATTTTTTGGATTTTTAAGTACAAAGTTTATGCCTATTATAAAGTTGTATAATACTTTAACCAGAAAGAAAGAGAAGTTTAAGCCAATAAAGTCGGGCGAAGTTGGTATTTATACTTGTGGTCCTACGGTTTACAATTATGCCCATCTGGGTAATTTGCGAACATATATTTTTGAAGATATCTTAAAAAGAGTTTTACTTTACAATGGTTATAAAGTTAAGCACGTGATGAATATTACTGATGTGGGACATTTAACTGGAGATATGGATATGGGCGAAGATAAGATGGAGTTGGGCGCAAAGAGGGAAGGAAAAAGCGCCCAAGAGATAGCTGATTTTTATACCAAAGCGTTTAAGAGAGACATTAAGCATTTGAATATTTTGGAGCCTGATATTTGGTGTAAGGCAACAGAACATATTAAAGAACAGATTGAACTAATAAAAACATTAGAAAAAAAGGGTTATACTTATATTACTAGTGATGGAGTGTATTTTGACACTTCTAAATTTAAGGATTATACAAAGTTAAGCCATCTAGATTTAGAAACATTAAAAGAAGGAGCTAGAGTAGAGAAAAACAAAGAAAAAAGAAACCCCACTGATTTTGCTCTTTGGAAGTTTTCCCCTCCTGGAGTTAAACGTCAGCAAGAATGGAGCTCTCCTTGGGGCGTAGGATTTCCTGGTTGGCATATTGAGTGTTCAGCAATGAGTATGAAATATTTAGGTGATCAGCTTGATATCCATTGTGGCGCAGTTGATCATATCAATATTCATCATACTAATGAGATAGCCCAATCAGAAGCCGCTACAGGTAAAAAGTTTTTTAACTATTGGTTGCATGGCGCATTTTTGAATATAGCGGGTGGCAAAAAGATGGCTAAAAGTGCTGATAATTTTTTGACCCTTGAAAATGCCTTAATTAAAAAAGGAATAAATCCATTAGTTTTTCGTTTTGCCGTTTTGCAGGTTCATTATCGTAAGCCAATGGAGTATAGCAAAGATACTATTAAGTCAGCCAAAAATGCTTTGGAACATTTATACAATCAGGTAAGGTTATTGGGGAACAAAAGAGGCAAAATAATTAAAGAATACAAGGAAAAGTTTTTAGAAGCTATTAACGATGATCTAAACACTCCGAAAGCCTTGGCTTGTTCTCAAGAATTATTAAAGTCAAAATTGTCTCATAAAGATAAATTAGCAACCATTTTAGATTTTGATAAAGTTTTTGGCTTAGATTTAGAAAAATTACAAGAACAAAAATTGCCTCCAGAAATAGACAGGATAGTTAAAGAAAGAAAAAAAGCAAGAGAACGTAAGGATTGGGAAAAATCAGATATTTTGCGTGCTAAATTACAAAGCCTTGGTTATGTTGTTGAGGATAGCAAGGACGGAATGCGAGTTTATAAAATTTGAAATTCTAATAAAACTCTATTCAGGTATATATACTATTCTAAACACTAGCAGAGTTTTTTTTGAAATATATTTGTAACGTTTAAAAATTTATTAACGAAAAAGAACTTTTGCTTAATTCTTAAAATAAAAGTATGAAAAGAAAAAAAATTATCACCTCTCTCTTAATCATTTTTGGTTTAAGTTTAAGTTCGCCCTCTCTGGCCACTACAAATGTTTATCCATTAAGCATAATATTAAACCACCACCCAAAATTTAGATCATTACAAGCAAAAAATGTTGAAATTGTAAGAAAAAAATTTGTACGAGAAAAAAAGCAATTATCTGCTTCTAAGCAAATAAAAATGAAAAATTTGAATAGTAAACTTGATTTCAATTTTTTTAATTTTGAATCTTTTAGCCCCTCATCAGGTTTTAATTTTCCATCTTTTAATAGTACTTTCAGTTATAATAACAATGGTTATGCTTCCGGAGTTTTAGGCGAGGAACTCAAGGGAAACAAATATGCTATTATAATTGGTATCTCTAATTATCCCGGAACGACAATAGATTTAAAGTATGCTGATGACGATGCCTACATCGTTAAAGAAATTTTAGAGAGTCAATATAATTTTCCAAGCGAAAATATCTTTTCTTTTATAGATGAGGGCACCGGTGCTAATAATTCGCAACCTACTCAAGCCACTGCTCAAAATATTTTTAATAAGATTAATGAACTAAAGGAAAAACTAGGACCAGAAGATGAATTGATTTTCTTTTTTAGCGGACATGGAGCTCGGGGGCAAGCTAACGACAGAGACAGTGAATTTGTGGATGAAGCTATAGTGGTGCACGATGGCCAAAACAATATTTATATTTGGGACGGTCAGCTTAGAGATTGGTTTAGTGATTTTCCAACAGATAGGATTGTATTTATTTTTGATAGTTGCTTATCTGGCGGAATGACTGATTTATCTGCACCAGGAAGAATTATTAATATGGCTACACAAGAATTTGGCTTTTATGATAGTGCCGTTGAGCTAGATAATTTAGGTCACGGTGAATTTACTTATTACTTTTTTATTAAAGCAATAAAGGAAAAGTTAGGCGATGTTACGCCTACTGATGGCTTGGTAAGCTGCGAAGAGGCCTTTGATTATGCTAACAATAATTCCATTTACGATAAACCAAGTATAATTGACTACTTCGAAAATGATCTTTACTTTTAACTTTTGAGGCTGTATTAAATCTTATAGATTCACTATTGTGTGGGCCTATTTTAAATTTTAAAATTGCACGGCGAGGAGACCGTAATTAGAGTAAAGAAATATAATAAACTGATTTATCTAATATTTTACAGCTAATTGTTTATTATCTTTTTAAAAAATAGTATAATA
>JALSMD010000025.1 GCA_026987855.1 Candidatus Falkowiibacteriota bacterium
ACAAATTCTATTTAATGCAGCATCCCAACCTTTTGAAATTGTATCAGGAGTTTTAGACAACCAGAAGGTGTTATTTTCTATTAATTTATATTTTAGAGTATTATAAAAAATGGCGGAAAATTCACTTTTATTTTTTCCATCTCTACCAATCCCAAAGTATTTATGTTTAATTAAAGAGCTGTCAATATATTTAATTTGATTAATTAACCCTTCTTGAATTCCTAGAATTGCAGGGTTGTAACTGTTTAAAAGAGTTACTATTTTTTCTTTTCTGTCTTGCCAATTATTTATGGTGTCCCATTGGTTATCATATCTAATATTATAAGAAATTATTTTAGTTGTTTGGGTAAATCCAATATTATATACTAATAAAATTACGATAAGGGTAAATAGTTTCTTTTTCATTTTAATAAGTTCTAATATTTAAAATAATTGTATAAAAAAAGCCTATCAAATTTTGATAGGCTTCTACATTGAAAAAAGGTAATAAGTATATATTAAATTACTTTTACATTTACTGCGTTTAAGCCTTTTTTACCTTCTGTTAATTCGAATTCAACTTCATCACCTTCTCTTATCTCATCGATTAAACCAGAAATGTGTACAAAATGTTCTTTGTTTGAACCTTCTTCGCTGATAAATCCAAATCCTTTTGTTTCGTTGAAGAATTTTACTGTTCCTTTACTCATTATATTGATATTAAAAATTATATTAGTTGCAAATGTACTCTTTTATATTAGAAATACACAATTTTTTTAATAATTTATTTTTTATGTTATAGTTTTCTGTAAACTAAGAGTATAGCTCTTTGTAATATTGGTCAGCCATTCTTTTACTTGTAAATTCTGGAATTACATCATCTATACTTTTAAAAACAATTTGTTGCCATTTTTTTTGATTGTTGTAATAGGTTGGTAAAACCTCATTTTCAAGAATATCAAATAAGTTTGAGCAATCTTCTTCATCTTGTTCCCAAACTGGTCTGTTGTGATCTAACTCAGATAAAACAAAGCAGTTTTCTCCATTTTTTTCGAATTCCGGAATCCAACCATCATTTATCGAAACATTTACGGAACCGTTAAATGCAGCTGTCATACCACTAGTTCCTGAAGCTTCACGTGTAATTCTTGGAGTATTTAACCAAATATCAGATCCGCATTTCAATTTTTTTGACAAATCTATTTCATAACCAATTAGAACTGCTAAATTTTTAGAATTTTTAGAGTAGTTTACTAAATGATTAAAAATATCAATTGCATAGTAATCTTTTGGATAAGGTTTTCCTGCCCAAATAATTTGAACGGGATATTTTTTATTAGAAAGTAATTTTTCAAATCGTTCTAAATCATATAGAAGCATATCGGCTCTTTTATAACCTGCAAAACGTCTTGCCCAAACAATTGTAAGTACATTTGGATCAAATATTTTTTCTGTTTGATTTAAAACTTCATCAAAAAGTTCCGATTTTAATTCAGTTTTTCTTTTCTTAAATGCTTTCGTATTTTTCTTTTGCCAAGCTTTTTTGATTTCCGTATCCTGCCAAAAATTTTGATTTTGCGCATTTGTGATAGGAATTATTTCAGAAATTCCATCAAAACCTTTCCACATATTATTTGAAACTACCGCATGCAATTTAGATACCGCATTAGATCTGTTAGCCATACGTAGTGCAGAAACAGTATAATTAATCATACCATTATTTACCATTTCTTTTCTTAATTCTTCTTCAGAAAGTTTTCGTCCAAAAAATCCACAACGATTTAAGTGGCGTGCATCTCTTTCTTCATTTCCTGCTTTTTCTGGTGTATGCGTGGTAAATGCAAACTGTTCTTTTTTGATACCTTGATCTCTTAAATAATAAAATGCAGGCAATGCATGTCCTTCATTTAAATGATATTTATCGGCACCACCTAAAGCTTCTACAACTTTTGCTCCACCAATACCTAAAATAATGCTTTGTGAAATACGTGTTAATTCATTGGCATCATATAAATGATTGGTTATTGTTCTTGATAAATGATCATTTCCTTCAACATCGGTACTTAATAAATACATGGGTACGCAACCAAAAATTTCAGGTTTTAGAATATAAGCTCTAACTTTAACGCCAGGATTATCATGTAAAGGAACTTCAACTTCAATACCTGTATCTTCTAAAAAATTATATGTTTTTTCAATAAAATCAGTCCTTAATGTTTGGTCTTCATTTCTTGCTTGATCGTAATAGCCATATTTCCAGAGTATTCCAATACCAATCATATTTTGTTTCGACTCAAAAGCAGATCTCATGTGTGAACCAGCCAAAAATCCTAAACCTCCAGAGTAAATTTTTAAAGCTTGATGAATTCCAAATTCCATACTGAAATAAGCTACTTTTTTATTGTACGCTGTTGCAATTTTATAAGGGTGGTGCCATTTACTATATTCGCTCATTTTTTTTAAATTTCGCATAAGTTGCAAATATAAAAATAACTCAGAATTAAAAGTGTTTGTAATTAACCTATTTATGTTTAATACTGCTTTAATTAAAATAATTTATCATGCTAAATGTTTTTTTTATTATCAAGTTATAGGTTAAAACCCTCAGGGCAAACTCATACTTTTATTTTTAACACCTTTAATGAATACTGGTTATCCCAACCTGCCTTAAGTCTCTTACCTTTAACACCTTGCTTTTCTGTCTTCTCATTTTTAAGTAAGTTTAGAGCTATTTTTAAGAGGACAGAATAATTTTGTGAAGCATTGCTGTACTCAATAACTTAACGCAACAAATCTAAATTAATAGATTTGTATTATGTTACGAAAAAAAACTTATCGACTTACCCTTAAAGAAAGAATCCAAATAGAGACGCTTTTAAATGAAAACAAGTCTAAATCATACATTGCTAAAACGCTAAATAGAGCTCGTTCAACAATAACTAGAGAAGTTAATAAATGGGTGCAATCTGACAAAGATAAATACGATGGTTATTTAGCTTATTGGTGGGCTAAAGAAGATTACTTAAGCAAGAGAAATTTCGATAAAATAAGCACTTATAAACAGCTTCGTTTTTATATCTACAGAGGACTACTCTTAGATTGGACTCCTGAGCAAATTGCTGGGAAAATAAAAATTGATTTCCCTAACGATCCTATAATGTCAATATCTCACGAATCTATTTATAGATACATTTATACACAACCTCAAGCTAGTTTAAACAAAAAACCAAACTACTTGTTCGTAAAAAACAAGACGTAGACCTACTAAAAAAAGACGTGGCACCGGTAGTAAAATTCTAAACCAGGTCAGTATTGACAATAGACCTGAGCATATTAACCTTAGAAAAGAAATTGGACATTAGGAAGGTGACTTAGTTATTGGCAAGAACCATAAAAGCGCTATTGGAACCATTGTAGAACGTAAATCAAGGTACACTATAATCATCAAACTAAAAGCTAGAAACGCAACAGAAGTCGCTAAAATGTTCTCTAAATATTTAAATCAACTGAATCCGTTATTTAAAAAAACTATGACTTATGATAACGGTATGGAAATGGCGAGACATCAAATAATAACGCAAAAAACGGGTATGAAAATTTATTTTGCACACCCATATTCATCCTGGGAAAGAGGCACGAATGAAAACACAAATGGACTCATCAGAAGATACCTACCAAAGGGAACAGACTTTAATATAATTGATGAAAAAACACTCCTAATTATACAAGAAAAACTTAATAATAGACCTCGGAAAATTATAGGGTATAAAACACCTAAAGAAATAATGGATTATGAACTAAAATATGTAGCTTAGACTCAATAAAAAAAAGCAACGTTTGTTGCGTTAGAACCTTGAATCCAGCTTATTTAGTGTTAACACACAACTTTTGGCTCAAGACAAAAAGTTGTGGAGTAGATAAAAAAGGTTGAACTTTGTATCTAAAAATTATATGCCGTCTGCCTCCATATTATCTATTGCCAATT
>JALSMD010000026.1 GCA_026987855.1 Candidatus Falkowiibacteriota bacterium
TGTTGGATTGTCTTTTTGAGGAAGAAATAATCGACAAAAACCAAATAAAGTTTTTTTATCCTTAGATTCAAATTGTAAGAAATTTTCTTCCCCCCCCTTAACCTTGTATTTAATAATATTTAATTGAGCTTCTTTTAAATTGAATTTTTTGTCTCTTGCCTCACGACAACGTATACAAGAACATTTAACCCCCTGCAAAAGCATTATTTGCCGTAAATTAGTAATTTTATTACCCGCTATAATTGATTCTTCCGGAATGTCGCGAATTAGCCTGATAATTCTCACATAAGGAGGAACAATTTTCTTACATTCAATAATTAGCTTTCTTAAAGTTTCGTCAGAGTAAGGGATGTATTTTCCATTTTTCCACCATTTATATAATAAACTTCCTTTCGTTACTACCGTTGGGTAAAATTTAATTTGGTCTGGCTGAAAATTCGGGCAAGAAAAAATTTGTTTAAACATTTGTAAGTCTTTTTGGGGAGTAGATCCTGGAAGGCCTGGCATTAAGTGATAGGTAATTTTAAAGCCATAATTGCGCAACAGTTGGGTAGCTTTTATAATTTCTTTTATTTCATGTCCTCTACGGTTAATTTTCAAAATTTTATTGTCAATAGCCTGTACACCTAATTCAACACGAGTGCATCCTAATTCCCTCATTTGTTTTAATTCTTTATCATCAATATAATCAGGTCTTGTTTCTAAGGTTAGTCCTACAATTCTATATTGAGCACTTTCGTTTTTTTGTTGCTCGTATTTTAATTCTTCTTTTAATTTTGTTAGAGAAGATTGAGAATATGAGGATTTGTTTTTAGTAGTATTTTTTTGATTATAAGTATTAGCTCCACGAAAACATTCCTTTATAAACCAGTACTTGTATTTGTTAGGCAGTACACTCCATGTTCCTCCAATAACAATTAGTTCAATTTTGTTTGGCTTGTGGCCATTAATTTCTAATGCTTTTAATCGTGCTTGAATTTGCACAAAAGGATTGTATTTGCAGCGAATCGCTCGCATTACTGCCGGTTCATTTGATAAATAGCTTTGAGGGACATTTTTTTCTGTTGGACAATAAGCGCATTTACCAGGACAAGGAAAAGGTTTTGTTAGGACAGCTACTGGAGCAATGCCAGACAATGTTCTTATAGCACGTTTGCGTAATATTTTTTCTAGTTTTAAATTCTTCTTTATTTCACCGGCATTTAATAATTGTTGGTATTCTTGTAAAATTTGAGCATTGCTAAAAATAGTTGTTTTAAGTTTGCGCGACAACTTTCTTTTAGTTAGCATTAGTTCTTCCTTTGAATTTATTTTAGTTTTTGCAAGTTTCTTAACAAATTCTTTTAACATAAATTTATTCTTTTTTATAATTATACTAGAGTTTAACATAATATAAAAGCCTTTCTTTTAAAAGAAAGGCTTTTATATTATGTTAATTTGCTGTATTTTAGGATGCTCTTTCTACATATTCTTCTGTCTCAGTATTAACCCTAATAATATCGCCCTCGTTAATAAACAAGGGAACATTTATTTTTGCGCCGGTTTCTAACTCCACTTGTTTGGTAACATTTCCGGCAGAATTACCTTTTACTCCTGGAGGAGCGCTTACCACTTTTAAATCAATTTTAATAGGCAGATCAACGGCCACTGGTTTTCGGTCAAAATATAGTACATCAACATCTGTCCCTTCCTTTAAAAACTTTTCTTTCCTTCCTATTTGTTCTAAGGGAATACTAAATTGTTCATAAGTTTCATTGTCCATAAAATATGCCTCGTTTTCGTCCTTATACATAAAATTAGCTTTCTTTTTTTCTGTTTCCGCTTCTTCCGCTTGTTCATTCCCTTGTAATGTCTTATCTAAAACATTGCCTGTAATTAAGTTTCTAAGCTTTAGTTTTAAAACAGCCCCGCCACGTCCCATTTTGTGGTGGTCTGCTCTTATTACTATATAGGGTTCGTTGTTAATTTTGAGAATTGTCCCTAATTTAATTTCACTAATATTTAGCATACTTTTTTATTTAATAAAAGGAAGTAAGGCCATAATTCTAGCTAGTTTAATAGCTCTAGCTAGTTTTCTTTGGTGCCAAGAACAAGTACCAGTCCTTTTTCTAGGTAGAATTTTTACATAAGCATTAATGAATTTTTTTAGAGTTTCTACATCCTTATAATCTATTTCCTGAATGTTATTAACGCAAAAGTAACAAACTTTTTGTTTATTCATATTTTTATTTATTAATTATTAAAATGGTATATTTTCTACTTTTATTTCCTCTTCGTCAACTTCGTTATTATTAACAGAAGAAGGATTATCTGTTGGAGCTGGATTTGATTCTTCTGTGTTAATAATAGTTGGCTCTTCGGAAGAGGTTATGTTGTTAATTGGAGAGACATTATTTGCTCTGTCTAGCATAATCATATTTTCGGCAATAATTTCTGTTCGGTATCTTTTAATGCCATCTTGTCCTACCCACTCTCTTGTTTGTAGTCTCCCTTCCACATAAACCTTAGCGCCTTTTTTTAAATATTGGCCACATATTTCTCCTAGTTTTCTCCAGGCCACAATGTTGTGAAATTCTACTTTTTCTTGCCTTTGGCCATTGGGATCATTCCAAATAAAATTAGTTGCCACTGTGAAAGTTGTGACTGTTACCCCATTTGGCGTATTTCTTATTTCGGGGTCTCTGGTTAAATTGCCAATAATTGTTGCTCTGTTTAAATTCATAGTTTTAATGTTAATTTTAGTATCAATTAAAAAAATAGGTTATAATAAATCGTCTACCTCAAGTAATTTGTCTAATTTTTCATCAAGTTGTTTTAGGTCAATTTTCTTTTTCTCTTTTGTTTCTTTTTTCTTTACTTCCTTTATTTTTTCTTCTGTTTTTTCCGATTTTCCTTGTAGTTGCTGGATCGCTTTTTCTCTTTTTTCTTTTTCTTCTTTAATTTCTTCTAAAGTTCTTTTTTGTTTTTTCACAATTACGTGTCTTAACACTTCCTTCATTATACGCATAGCATTGTTGATTTTTTCTATTTTTTTTGCTTCTAGATCAAATTCTACTAAATTATAGTAACCGTAATTAAAATGTTCAATGGGATAGGCTAATTTTCTTTTGCCCCATTCCTCTTCGTAAGTAATTTTGCCTCCTTCTTTTTCAAGCATTTCCTTTATTTTTTTTGAAATTGTTTTAGTCTCTTCCTCAGTATATTTATTAGAAATAATATAAAGCATTTCATAATGAGGAATTTCTGATGATTTGTTTTTTGCCATCTTTTTGTTGTCTATCTCTAAAATTATGTTGAATTTTAGAGATGACTTTGTAAATTATTATTAATAAAAAACTCCCCAAGCATTCTCAAGTTAGCCATTTTATTGCTTTGGCTCTTATTGGGGAGAGAATGCCTTTAATTCCTAACTTAACTTAAGGAATTACAAGAATTTTATTCTTGTGCGGAAAAGGCGTTAAGGTATAAACAATTTAACATATTTCTTTAAAAAAAGCAAGGCCCTTTCTATTGAATTGCTAGTTTGTTGTTCTTTTGTTAAAATAAAAACAAGATTTATTTTATACTTATGAAGAAAAAAGTTTTAATAGTTAGCAACAACAAACTACCAAAATTTGTTTTAAATATCGCTAAAAGTTTATTTTTTAATGATTTTAATATATATTTTTTGGTTGCCCGCCAAAAAAGTGTTGATTGCGGTTTAGACTTTCCTGTAAAAAGTTTTTATTTTGGCCCCACAACAAAAAGAAAGTTTTATTATTTGCTATTTTTGTTATTTTTCCCAATAGTTTATTTGCGTGCTTTATGGACTTTAATTAATTATAAAAAGAAAAATGATATAAATACTATTATTTGTTTTGGTTTTCAAGCCAAAATCATTTTTACTCCTTTAGCTAAATTATTAAATATTACTTGTCTGTGGTTAGAAGATGTATTAACTAGAAA
>JALSMD010000027.1 GCA_026987855.1 Candidatus Falkowiibacteriota bacterium
TCCTTTCTTAACAAGATCATATTTTAATTTTTGGTCAACAACAACTTTTCGCATAGCATTAACAATGGAATTTATATCTCTTGGATCAAAAAACAGAGCTGCTTCTTGTACTACTTCTCTTATTACTTCTATGTCACTGGCTAAAATTGGGGTACCACAGGCCATTGCTTGCAACAAGGGGATACCAAAACCCTCATAATAAGAAGGAAAAATAAACGCTTCTGCTCCGCTATACAAATAAGGGACATCTTCTTCTTTAACCCACCCCGGCATGATTATCTCATCAGCTAAACGATATTGATGAATTAAACAATTAATTTCATCATAACAATATCCTGCATCGCCAACTAAAACTAATTTATAGTTTAAATTTTTGTTGCTTTCTTTAAATAAGGCAAATGCCTCTATTAAAAAAGGGATATTTTTCTTTTTTTCTAGACGACCTATATAAAAAAAATAAGGAGAATCTATATCATACTTGTCCAGAATCTCCTTTACTTTATTTTTATTAGATATTCTTTTATACAAAAACTTATTATAACCATTATGAACCACGAAAATGTTTTCTTTTTTTATTTTATAAACCCTCTCAATCTCTTTTTTAGTAAAATAGGAAACTGTTATAATTTTTTTTGCCCTATTTAAAGCATGCCTAGTAGACCATCTTAGATAATCAAGGTAAGTGGCTTCATATTTTCCTCTGCTTATTATTTTAACTAACCAATTTATTAAATGTTTATATTTACCTTTAATGATATATTCTTTGGGGTATAAAAAACGGTGTGTCTCAAAACCTATATCATGAATAGTAATCACTGAATTCTTGGCATGAAATAAGGGCAGGGCATGCGAAGGCACAAACAAAATATCCGGAGAATGCAATAACATTTCTAATGATAATCTTCCTTGCGTCCAAAAATAAGAAAAAGGCCATTTTAAAATTTTACCTTTAAAATTATTATAAGGGCTTTTTATAACCTGAAATCCTCCTTTATCAAATTTAATTTCTGTTTTTTTAAAATCTTTTTCAAAATACTGCTTAGAACATAAATCTGCTAACCCTCCTTCTAATGGCTTGTCAGAGTATAAAACATAGTTATTTTTCTTGTCAATTTTCGCTAACCACCTAATTAAATAATAAGCATACCATTCTGTGCCACTTTTGTGTTTTCTGTTGGCCCTAGAAGCATCAATACCTATTAACATATTTTTATTATTTATTTTGAAATATTATAATAAAAAATTTTATATTCTATTATTAAATATTAAAAAACATTTTAGCGTTATGAGTTGTTGCCTCTGCTATTCTTTCTACACTTAAATTTTTAATATCGGCTATGTGCTGGGCAATATATTTTACTAATATTGGCTCATTTCTTTTGCCTCGAAATGGCTCTGGAGCCAAAAATGGACTATCGGTTTCAATCATAATTTTTTCTAAAGGAGCCTTCCTAATCAAATCATCCCATTGGTTGCTAAATGTAATAACACCTGTGAAAGATATCATTAACCCTAAATTAAAATATCTCCAAGCTAAATCTTCGTCTCCAGAAAAACAATGAATTACTCCCCAGCATTTTTGTTGGGGCATTAAATCTTTGTATTCTCTGCGAAAGGAACTTAAAACTTTAAGCATATCATCATGGGCCTGCCTACAATGGATTATAACTGGCAAGTTCAAGCGCCTAGCTAAAATTAGTTGCTTAATAAAGACATCTTTTTGTTTCTTTTTTTGCGCTTCAACATCATCTCTTCTGTCTAAATAATAATAATCTAAACCTATTTCTCCTATAGCTACCACTTTATCAAAGCTAGCTAATTTTTCGTAAATATCATTATTAAATTCTTCAGCTTTTATTATTCTGTTTGTTTTTGTGCTATAAAAATCCATTAGAGCAGTGGGATGCAAACCAACGGCAGCAAAAACTCCTTTTTCGTATTTATTGGCATAATTTAAGGCTTTCTTTGAGCTTTTATAATCTGTGCCTACAATTATCATCCATACATTTTCAGATAAAGCCTTTCTAATTACCTGGTCTCCATCTTCTTTAAAATCATTAAAATTAATATGTGTATGTGTATCTATATACATAGTTTTAATTCAAACTTAAAGCTGGTTTCACTAAGATAACAAATTTTACAAAAAACATAGCTAAATTTGAATTGAAAATCCATTTACCAAAGATAAAACGCATCATTGAATTTTGAATAATTGTATAAAAAAATATACCAATAATCAAACTGCCAGCAAATAAGCCTAATAATGCTCCGCTTAACCTATTAAAAGTCTTAAAAAACGGAATAATAGAAACTATCCCGAATATTCTATCTACAAACAAAAACAATAAATTAACTATCCTGCTTACTACAACAAAAACTAACAAAAAACTAATAATATTTCCTAATCCTTCGCCTACAAAATTGAATCCAAAAATTTTAAACAAGGCATCGTAATAATGATTGGCCACCCAGGCTCCAATTAAATAAGCTAAAAAATTTCCCACAGAACGAATAAATCCAAAAAACAAACCATAAAAAACAAAGGCGCATAATATAATAAGTATGGCCATTTCAAACATATTCATATCCTCTTAAACCTTATAATGCGGCAATTATTGCCGCATTATAAGGTTTTACAAAAGGACGAAACAAGCATTTAATCTTGCCTTTTAATTGGAGTCATTGTTAGTAGATGACTCATTTTCTTGATTGTTGCTTTCTGACTGCTCAGAGGTTTGCTCTGGGCTTTCTTGTGAACTAGTTTCTTCTTTTTTGTCTTCTTTACTTAAACCAAGAAACTTTTTGATTGAATCTATTAACGACATACTTTTTTTGGGTTATACCCCTTAATAATAAGTTCTATTTATATTTTAATAATAAATTATTTTTTTGGCAAGAAAATCAAAAAAAACTAATTATCATTTTTTATTTTTTTAATAATTTCTTCTAATTCATCGTTACTATAAAAATCAATAACAATTTGTCCGCCTTTTCTTTTTCTTTTAATTTCTACTTTGGTACCAAAAAATTCTCTTAAAATAAACTCTTTCGCTTTATCTTCGTAATTAATTTTAATTTTTGCTTGTTTGGTTCCGCCCATTCTTTGGGTTTCTTTAATGGTAGCGCCAACTGATAAACCACTGTGAACGATTTTGCGGAATAAAGACATCTGTTTTGTTACTTCATCTATGCCGACTAATAATTTTGCGTGGCCTTCGCTGATTTTACCGTCAATCAGAGCCAATTTTATCTCTTCCGGCAAATTTAAAATACGCAATGTATTGGCAATAGATGAACGTGGTTTGCCAATTCTTTTAGCTAATTCTTCCTGAGTTAAATTAAATTCATCTAATAATTGTCTATATGCCATTGCTTTTTCTA
Source organism: Candidatus Falkowiibacteriota bacterium (assembly GCA_026987855.1). Classification (GTDB taxonomy): domain Bacteria; phylum Patescibacteriota; class Patescibacteriia; order Patescibacteriales; family JALSMD01; genus JALSMD01. The sequence continues at coordinate 3,382 of JALSMD010000027.1, forward strand.
CTGGATTTAAATCCTCGCGTTGAATATTTTCAATGAGAGCAAGTTCTAGTTTTTCCTGCTCATCTGCATTTCTTAAAATAACAGGTACTTTTTTAAATCCAGCCTCTTTTGCAGCCCGCAGACGTCTTTCTCCAGCTATCAGTTCATAACCGCCATCTTTAGGGCTTACAATCAAAGGTTGAATTATGCCATATTCTTTGATTGAGTTAACTAATTCCTCCATTTTATAATCAGTAAATCTTTTGCGTGGCTGCCTTGAGTTTGCAAAAATTTTATCAACTTCAATTTGTAATACTTTGTCTTTATCTTTAGATGTCAAAGGACTATTGTCTGATTCTTTTTTTTGAGGAATTAAAGAACTTAATCCCCTTCCTAATCCGTTGGTCATATTTTTTAAATGTTTAATTTAATTATTATTTATATAACTTTGTTTTCTTTCTAAATCAATAACTTCTTTCGCTAGTTTATAATAGGCTCTCCCCCCCTTTGATCTGGGGTTATAATGTAATATT
>JALSMD010000028.1 GCA_026987855.1 Candidatus Falkowiibacteriota bacterium
AATCTATACTACCCTAGATTTGTATAAACAAAAAATAGCCGAAGAAACAATAGATGAATTTTGGCCTAAGTGGCAAAAGAAATACAATGCTAGTAACGCTGCCTTAATTTCTATTGATCCAAAAACTGGACAAGTGTTGGCTATGGTTGGTTCACGCGATTATTTTAACGACGAAATTGATGGTCAAGTTAATATTACTACAAGGCCCCGTCAGCCCGGATCATCTTTAAAGCCATTAGTTTATGCTACTACCTTTATTAAGGGCTATACTCCTTCTACTATACTTTATGATGTTGTAACTAATTTTTCTAGAGATCCAAATGAACCATATGAACCTCATAATTATGATAACGAGGAACATGGTCCTATTACCATGAAAAAAGCTTTAGCTGGGTCTCTAAATATTCCGGCTGTTAAAGCAATTTATTTAGCTGGAATTGATAATGTTCTAGATTTAGCTGCGGATTTGGGATACACTACTTTAAAAGATAGAAAACGTTTTGGTTTATCATTAGTATTAGGAGGTGGAGAAGTAAAGATGATAGAACATGTGAACGCCTATGGCGCTTTTGCTCGTGAAGGAATCATTCACCCTTTTTCTGTAATTTTGAAAATAGAAGATAGTAAGGGTAGGGTTATAGAAGAATTTAAACCAAGAGAAAGAAAAGTCTTTGAGCCCCAGATTGCTCGCTTAATTAATGATATCTTGTCTGATAATTCAGCGCGTGCCTATGCTTTTGGAGAACATAATTGGCTGACTTTGGGAGATAGGCCAGTAGCAGCTAAAACTGGTACTACTAACGATTATCGTGATGCTTGGACTGTTGGTTATACCCCATCTATTGTTACTGGAGTGTGGGTAGGAAACAATGATAATTCCCCAATGAAAAGAGGTGCGGCTGGAGGTGTAGTTGCAGCTCCAATTTGGCATAAATATATGGAAAGAATTTTAGGAGATACTCCTGTGGAATATTTCAAGGCGCCCAAAGAAGAGAAAACAGGCAAGCCAGTCTTAGATGGTGAAGTTGGTGAGCCAGTAATAGTAAAAATAGACAAAGCTTCAGGACGTTTAGCTACAAAATATACGCCACCTGAGATGATTGAGGAGAGAGTGTATAGAGAAGCGCATTGTATTTTGTACTATGTAAACAAAGATGATCCACGCGGAGATCCTCCAACCGATCCAACCAAAGATCCTCAATTTGAGTTATGGGAGAAGCCAGTGCAGGAATGGGTTAAAAAACAATTAGAAGAAAGTAACGCCTCTACTACTGCATTATTTTCTACCTCATCTATTCCTACTGAATATGACAATTTGCATATACCAGAAAATATCCCTCATTTAGAAGTTTTAGAACCAGGCAACAAACAACCAATTACTTCTGGTATATTAAAAGTAAAAATTAGGACCTCTGCCCCTAGAGGAATTAATAAAGTGGAGTATTATATTGATGAGAATTTAATAGCTACAGTTAAGGAATATCCTTTTAATTTAGAGAAAGATATTTCGTTTTTAAACAATGGGTACCATAATTTAAAAGTGCGAGCTTGTGATGATATAGATAATTGTCGAGAAAAAAGTTTAGAATTCAATTTGTCTTTACCTAATAATCAACAAAAGGAAAAACCCCAAATTTTATGGATAGAGCCAGCTAGTGGTTTGGCTATAACTAATTTTGATTTTCCTTTAAAATTAAAATTTAAAATTTTAAATCCAGATCAAATAGTGAAGATAAATGTTTATTATACTCTTGAAGATAATCAGCCGCATTTAATAAAAAGTATTTCCGGAATACCAAAAAGCAATTTATCTGTTTCTTGGGATAATTCTCCTAGTTCAGGCGTCTATCATCTTTATGTTGAGTTTTTTACTTGGGGAGGTATTAAATTGGAGAGCGATTCAATTGTATTGATTATTACTAATGTTAATCAATCTAGTACAGCAAGTTCTACACCTTAACATTATAAACAAATGATTTCTAACACAGAAAAGGAGACAAGAAATATAGCCCAAAAGTACTCCAAATCTTTAAAAGGGGGAGAAGTTATTGGTTTGAAAGGGAAATTGGGAGCAGGAAAAACAGTTTTTGTAAAAGGTTTGGCCAAAGGACTAGGAGTAAAAGAAACAATTACCAGCCCTACTTTTGTTTTAATGAAGGTTTATAATACAAGCCACAAAAATATAAAACACTTAGTTCACATAGATGCCTATCGTCTAACAAACAGCGAAGATCTAGAAAGCATCGGAGTGTATGATTATTTTGACAAAAAAAATGTAATTATTATTGAGTGGCCGCAAAAAATTCCTCAAATTAAAAAGTTTGTTACTAATTATGTTGATATTAAATTTATAAACCCAAAACAAAGAGAAATTATTTTTAAGAGTGAGAAAAAGTAAAATATTCCTTTTTCAGCCCGCCTATCAAATAAAGACTAATAAAGTAAAAACAAGAGCCAATAATAAATAAAATTATAGAATTGATATCTTTAAGATAATATAAGGCTCCAAACATTATTAAACTTGCTAACAAACTTTTAAAAAGTAAGTTTAAATGAGGCACAAATTTTGTATAACGCCAAACAATATAAAGTGAAGTTATAAGAATAGCAAGTTCACTATATACGGTTGTCCAAGCTGCGCCGAAATAGGAATATTTAGGAATGAAAACTATATAAGCAATAACAGAGGTTATGGCCACGAAAATATAAGCGCCAATAACTTTTTTCTGTTTATCAATAGCAACAACGCCATGAGCAAAGATACAGCTCATGAAAATCAAAGAGGAGGCGATAATTAGTATTTTTAAAATTGGACCAGATGCAGTGAAATTTTTGCCAGCTATTAAAACCATTATTTTTTCTGCAAAAATTTGTGCTCCAAATATCAAAGGTAGAGCCAATATAACCATAATATTAAATGAATGTTGTAGGGTCTGTTGAAATTGTTGGAGTTTTTTGGTAGCCCATAGACGAGATAGTATAGGCAAAGTTATGCCCGCAAACATAAATGGCACAGTTACCAAAACATCAATAACTTTATAAGCCGCTCCATATATTCCTACTTCTTCAGGTGTTTTAATTAAGGAAAGTATCAAAGTATCTGTTTTTAAATAAAGCAAGTTCAAGATAATTGTTACAGCTAACGGCCATGATTTTTTAATAAGTTTATGCCACAACTGCCAATCAAAGTCTAATTTTAATTTAATAAACTTTTTAGATTCTTTAAATAACCAAACAAAATTGATAAAGCTAGATAAAACCATCGCTAAAAGAATCCCTTTTAAGCCAAAATTTAATTTCCAAACTATAATTACTCCTAAAAGAAAAGCTATTCTTCCTATTACTTCTGCTAATGAAATTTTATCTGTTCTTAGTTTATATTGAAAAAATCCCGTTAATATTTGATTAAGTGCAATAAAAACAAAAGAGAAAGAAGCGATAATCACCCCTATTTTGATCGTTTCATTATAGGGAAATAAGAAGACAACAAAAGGAGCAATAACTATTAAAACAATAGCTGAAACCAACCGAAAGGACATTAAATTGCTTATGATTTTTTCTTTCTCATTATTTGGTTGGCTTAACATTTGCGAGCTAATTAAAGTAAGACCCATATCAGCAACTATGGCAAAAAAAGATAAAAAGGTGATAATAGTTATGTATTCACCAAACCCTTTTTGACCCAAGTAGCGAGTTATTAGTGCTATAGCAATTAAGCCTAAAATAGTAGAAATTATTTTACCAACAAATTGCGCTAAAGTATTAAAGGCAATTTTTAGAGAGAGATTCATAAATTGTTTTTTTTACTAATTTGAGATATAATACAAATAATAAGTATATTATGAGATATAATACAAATAATAAGTATATTATGAGATATAATACAAATA
>JALSMD010000029.1 GCA_026987855.1 Candidatus Falkowiibacteriota bacterium
ATAATAACATAGTTAGTAAGAGTTAAATAGACTCAATTATACTTCAGAGCAGCTCTTGTGGTACTTCTGTCAATCCATTCAAAACAAAACGATGCCCTTGGTTTAAATGTTTATTTGAGAATTTCTCCAGAAACCTACCTCAAACAAATGATTATGGCTGGTTTTAATCGAGTATATAAAATAGGAAAGAGTTTTTGTAACAAAAGTATTGGAGCCGCATTTACAAGAATTTACAATGTTTAGAATATTTAGTAAATGGATGGGAGATAATTAAAGCTTATTCGGAACTTGCTGATCCAATTTTGCAGCGTCGTTTATTGGAAGAGCAAGTTAAATTACGAGATGGTGGCGATGAGGAAGCAATGTTTTTAGATGAGAGTTTTCTTGGAGCTTTAGAGTACGGAATGCCACCTGTTTCTGGACTTGGACTGGGTATAGATCGTTTAGTAGCTATTATTACAAATCAGAAAAATTTACGTGACACTATTCTTTTCCCATTAATGAAATAATTATAACAGATTTCATAAAGGTTTAAATTAAAAGCCGCTAACAAAAATTAGCGGCTTTTTTCTTTTTAACTATTTTTTTAATTTCTGATAAAGGTCTGGATAAATGTTTTTAATATTATTTAAAAATTTTTCTCCATACCCAATATTTGTGTTCATGGGGATGCCTTGTTTACATAAAGGGCATTGGTCGTTTGGATGACTGTTTAAATTAATAGGATAATTTTCAGCCTCAATTGTCGTTAGTGCTTTTATGGGCGCTTTTAACTCCTTTTCTAAATTTGATAGCTGTTGTTTGCTCTGGCGACTACATACAACTAAACAAAGTATTAAATTTCCATTATGCTTCCAAATTAATTCCCGAACAACCTCTTTAATGCTCCTACCTGTATTAATTACATCTTCTACTATCACGATATTTTTCTTAGCTATATTTTTGCCATTATCTTTATACCAAATAATTTTATTGTTTTTCTTTACAGCTTTTAATAGTAAAATTTGATGTCCAGAAAATATGCCATAATATAGCGCTACTAGAACGGCTAATGTATCCGCACCATGGGGTGTTCCTACTATGGCGTCTACTTTTAAGTTTTCAATCTGGGTAGCCATTTTAGCAGCCAGAGGAATTAAGTCGCCCACACATTTAGAAATATCTTTTATATTAATATAAATTGAACCATGCCCTCCATTAGTATAAACAAAGTGTCCTTTTTTTATAACGCCTTGCCGAATCAAGTATTTTTCTACCTCTTTTTCTGTTTTGAACATTAAATGTTCTCCAATAAAAAAGCTGTTTTTGTAAAGAATGGTATTCATTTAATTCCTCCTTTTATATTTTTAAAGAACAATTTTTTAAATTTTATAATAATAATTGTTAATAGTAATGATAATAATATTTTAATTAGTAATTTTTTATTTTTTGAAAGTTTTTGAAAATGAAAAATAATCTAAGATTTAATTTAATATTATGATTTTTTATTTTGCTCTGACAAAATTTTTACTATTACTTCTCTTTGTCTTGGGCGTTCATCAAAATCAATTAAAACAATTTGTTGCCATCTCCCAAGAGCTAATTGCCCTTTTTCAATTGGAACCATAAAGTCAGCGCCAAGAAGAGCTGATTTAATATGAGCGGCTCCGTTATGATCACCCCAACGTTTATGATGCTCATAGTTATCATTTTCTGGAGCAATCTTTTCTAAAATTTTTTTTAAATCTTTAATTACGCCGTTTTCATACTCAATAGCAGTAATGGCAACTGTTGAACCAGGGACAAAAACCAAGGCCACTCCTTCTTGAATGTTAGAATTTTCTATTATTTGGGCAACTTGTGGGGTGATGTCAATAATATCGTTGCGCCCCTTTGTGTTGACTATAAACCTCATATTAATATTTTAATGGGCAGTATAGATTATTGTCAATTTACATTTTGAGTTTTAATATCTTTATGTTAAACTTTAAAATAAATTACAATTTAATGAAATAGATATGGATAAAATATTAGGAATTGTTTTTACTAATAGGTTAATGAGGACAATTTTTTATTTTTTTTACTCAAGATATTTAATTAAAAAATACGCTTACAAGCGACCAAAATTTGAAGATAGAGATATACTTGAAAGAATTATCTTTCCTTATGTGTTGGCGCGTTTTAATCCAAAGAGAATTTTAGATATTGGCCGTGAAGACTACCAATGGTTCTATAATGAGTTTTTTATTGGACGTGAGTTGTGGACTATTGATATTAATCCAGAGCGCCAGGAATTTGGCGCTCACAACCATATTGTTGATGATGTGGCTAACCTTAAAAAACACTTTAAAGATAATTATTTTGATTTTATAATAATGAATGGTGTTTTTGGCTGGGGTTTAAATGATAAAGAAGCTATTGAAAAAACTTTTGCTAGTATTTATGATATCTTAGCACCGGAAGGAATTTTTGTCTTTGGGTGGAACGATGTAGAGGATTTAACACCTGTACCTATTAAAAACATTAAGGCTTTACAACAATTCAAACCTTTTTATTTTAAGCCCTTAAAATCAAACACTTTTAAAGCTAAGAACGGTGGACATACCTACAATTTTTATATTAAATAAACAAAATGTTGATAAAATGTTTATAACCTAAATTTTATTATTTTTAAAAATTGAATAATACTAAACTATTTTTTATTTATTTTTAGCTAAAATTATCAGATTTGATTTTATTTTGTTAAGTGCTTGACATAAATTTTAAATAATGTATAATAAGTAATACCGACAAATTTAATAAGTTTTTATATGATAGAACAAATAGTTAAATTTAAATATCAAAGCGGTTGAGAGAAATTGCTTTTTGGAGTATGCGATACAACCGCTTTTAAAGCGGTTTTTTTAATCTTAATTTGTTCTTACAAAAAATTTAGAGACTAAAACTGGAAGTTTTAATTGCAAAGCTTCCAGTTAGTGGTTTCTAAATTTTGGACTTTGACAATTAAATAAAAATAGTCAATCAATTAATTGGTTTACATATTAAAGTTAAAAGTGTGGGAAAATCACACTAAGGGCATATGGTGGATGCCTCGACACAAAAAGTCGATGAAGGACGTAGCAGCCTGCGATAAGCCTCGGGGAGGTGGCAAGCAACCTTTGATCCGGGGATCTCCGAATGGGGCAACCCGTCCCGATGAAGTCGGGACGTCCGCCAGCTGAACACATAGGCTGGTGAGACGACGACCCGGGGAACTGAAACATCTTAGTACCCGGAGGAAAAGAAATCAATAGAGATTCCCTTAGTAGTGGCGAGCGAACGGGGAACAGCCCAAACCCTATAAACTAAGCGTAGCAGATTTTTTCGCTTCGGCGGAAAATGAAGCTGCGTGGAAGGCTCTGGGGCCATATGTTTATATGGGGGTTGCAAGGCTATTGTGCTTGCTTCCCAGATAAGCAAGGCAGAGTTACAAATAATAAGCTTAGCTGAAGGAGTTGGAAAGCTCCGCCAAAGAAGGTGATAGCCCTGTAAGCGAAAAGCTTATTACTCTGTGGCAATAGTCCTTGAGTAGGGCGGGACACGGGAAATCCCGTCTGAAGCTGGGTCGACTATGATCCAAGGCTAAATACTTTTTGTGATCGATAGTGAACTAGTACCGTGAGGGAAAGGTGAAAAGCATCCCGGTGAGGGAGGTGAAATAGTACCTGAAACCATATGCCTACAAGGAGTCGGAGCCCAGATTTTATCTGGGTGACGGCGTGCCTATTGAAGAATGAGCCAACGAGTTTATGTATGTGGCTTTGCATAATTCCCGGGAGGGAAGTATGCGCAGTGAAAGCGAGGGTTAACTGCCCGTTAATAGTCGC